>CAYJUR010000082.1:0-5369 GCA_964373405.1 uncultured Methanosarcinales archaeon
CAATACCAACTGTTGTTAACAGTACAGCCGTTTTTCGTGCGAGTGGATCATGTCCTCCGGCTGCTGCTGGTCATGGCGCTAACGCTAAAGCTTGTCATAGAGAAGTAAATCAAACAGGGACGGTAACGTTTAAAGTAAATGTAACTCAGGATACTGGTGCACCTGCGCTTAACAAATCGTTTAGAGTGAGACTAGCTATAGTAGGTCCTAATGGTGCTGTAATCGTTAATAAGACTGGGAATTCAACTCCTGCTCAAAACTCTACATCCATCAGAATAAGAAATACTACTGTGGCTACAGGAGGTAAGATTCAGTACGAAATTAACTACGAATTTAATTTGACTACAACTGGTCCTGGTAACTTTTCATTTTACGTGAACGCTACAAACGCTGTTAATAAGTCAGTAAGAAGGGTTTTCAACTTCACACTTCGTGATGTAATAAAACCTAGTATAGCTTCTGTAATAGAAGTTCCTCTAAATGGAACTAATGCGGGAAGTATAGTAGAAATTAGAGTTAGGGCAGAAGATGTTAGAGGTGGAAACGTATCAGTAGTATATGTTAATTTGACTGTTGGTGGGGCGCAAATATCGCCTAAACGTGTCAATTTAACAACTAATGGTAATAGAGCTAATAGTACGTGGGCGGCTAACTTTACTTTGCCTTTGAATGAAACAAGACCGGTTTTATTTACCATTTTTGCTAATGATACTAGAGGTAATTCAGGCAGGTATGGTGAATTTGCGGTTAATATAAATAAAACAAAAACTTTTACTTTCCAAGCATCGGGTCCTGGTGGAGTCACATCTACAGGCTCAGGTGGCAGTGGCGGTGGAGGAGGAAGTAGTTCGAGTAGCAGCTGGGATCCAAGATATGCATCGGCATATGGAGTACATTGTGTACAAGGAGATTGTTCAGGATATAGTTATATTGAAGATTCAACGCCTTCAGTTGTTATTGAAGATGTTGAAGTTAGAGCAGTACCAACACCAAAACCAACACCAGCTCCATCAAAATCGGTAGTTAAAGAAGACATGATGGATAAAGAAGATACTGGTAACTTAGATGAAATGGCTGATAAAGGTCAAGTTGATGAAACCGCAAGTACGGGTTCAGAAGTAAGAAGCGACAATTCAACTGTTTGGGTTGTAGTTATTGTATTACTAGTGCTTGGAGGACTTGCTTGGTGGTTCTTTTCCAAGAAAAAGGGATAAATTAATTTTTTTGTTTTATTTTTGTAACACTACGAGTATAATCCCCATTGTGTTTGGTGTGAAACGAAAGAGAGAATCTAAAGGTTTTGGGTTTTAGTAAATTTATATTTTTCTCTTTATTTTTTTCATTTATATTTGTTTAGTTTGATAGGTAAAGTCAACTAAAATGTGTTTATGTGGTGGCTACGCTTCGTTTACAATCAAATTCTCATAAATTACGAGTAGCATAAATAAAATTTCAAGTATTTTATAACTTCGCAAGGTAGCTATAGCTGAACAAGTCCAGCAAAGTATTGAAATTAAAATTTCAAACCACCACAACGAAGTTGACTTTACCTTTTCTTAGAAACCCTTAAATATCTCTTCAAATTCCTCTTAATTTTGAGGCTCAAAAATGGACATATCTAGAGAAATTTTTTTAAAAGAAAAGTTTGGAGACATATTAGGGCAACCTAATGTAAAGAATCAATTAAAATCTGCTTTGCTAATGGGAAGGCATGTTATTGTTGTTGGACCTCCAGGTATTGGTAAAACAACTTTAGCGAGAAATTTGGCATCAAATTTGCCAGAAATTGAAGTTATCAAGGGATGCGAATATAATTGCACTCCTCATCATATACTATGTCCTTCTTGTAAACTGAAAAAACAAAATCATGAAAAGTTTGAAACAATCAAAATTGGAGGCAAAGATAGATTTGTACGAATTCAAGGCTCGCCAGATTTGTCATCCGAAGATTTGTTAGGCGATATTGATCCAATAAAAGCGATTAAATATGGACCTTTATCTGTTGAAGCATTTACGCCAGGAAAAATATTTAAAGCGAATCAAGGCGTTTTGTTCTTTGATGAATTAAACAGATGTCCTGAAAAATTGCAGAACGCTTTGTTGCAAGTTTTAGAAGAAGGAATTGCTACAATTGGAAGTTATAGTGTTGATTTGCCAGCAAATTTTATTTTTATAGGAACTATGAACCCAGAAGATTACTCGGGCACGGAAAAATTGTCAGAAGTTTTCTTAGACAGATTTGATTTAATATATATGGGTTATCCGGAAACGGATGAAGTAGAAAAAGAAATTGTTTTGAGTAAGGGAGAAAAAATTGAAGTTAATTTTCCAGACGAATTATTGTCTTTAATGGTTGGTTTTGTAAGAACTCTCAGAGAAAATAAAGATCTTGAACGAAAGCCATCAGTCAGAGCATCTCTTGGTTTATATGAGAGGGCGCAATCGCATGCGTTTTTAGATGGCAGAAAGATTGTTGAGTTTAAGGATATTAAAAATAGTATTATATCAGTTTTAAGACATAGAATTAAGCTAAAACCATCAATAAGATATTTACAAGATCCTTCAGAATTTGTCAAAAAAGAATTGGATAATTTTTTAGAATCAAATTCACAATTTACCCATCATTCATCAGAAGACGAAATGGAGGGCGGGTAGTGAAAAAGAAAATGTTGAAAATAAAATAGAGCAATTTGAAGAGTCCGAAGAATTATACGGTGATTTAGGTTATGGTTCTAGTTTAATGAAGTCTGTTTTAGAAAATGATAAGGAAAAAATTGAGCAAGGCCAATTAATAGAGGATTCTGTAAATCAAGGTTTAGGTGCAATGACATCAGATTTATTTATGGAAAAATTTGTAAAAAATTATAATATGGCAAAGAAGATTTTTGGAGAATCTTTGATAAGGCGAATATCTGGTTATGATGCAAGTTATATTGAAAAAAATATTAAAGTTCCTGAATTTCAAAAAGAGTTAAGCAAAAAAATTAATGATAAACTTCAAAAAATGAAACAAGATGGTATGTTAGATAAAGAAGGAGAAGTTACTGAAAAAGGGGAAGAGATGGCTGCACTAATTCTTTACACAGAAGGTTTGGATAATATTGCTCCTCGAGGAACGTATGGAGATAAATTGCATAAAGAACCTGACAAACATGGAACTAAAGAAGGAATTAAAAATTACAGAAAAGCGGATAGATACAGAGATATATCAGTCCAGAAAACAGTTAGAAAAACTATAAGGCGAAGTCATAAAGTAATTCATAAAGACGATCTTAAAGTGTATGAACGTCAAAGTAAAGGAATGATTGAAATTATATATGGATTAGACGCATCTGCATCAATGAAAGGAAATAGAATAAGAGCAGCGAAAAAAGCGGGAATATCTCTTGCGTATAACGCGATACAAGAACACGACAAAGTTGGTTTGATTGTTTTTGGAGAAGATATAAAAGGAACTTTAAATCCTACACACGAATTTGGAGTTATATTAAAAAATATTGCAAGTGTTAGAGCTTATGGACAAACTGATTTTACGTTGACTTTAAAAAAATCTATTGACTTATTTTCACATGATAATGTGACAAAACATTTAATTTTGTTAACGGATGCTTTACCAACTGCTGGAGATAAACCGGAAAGAGAAACATTGCAAGCTGTGTCTATGGCTTACGGAGCAGGAATTACAGTTTCTTTAGTTGGATTGGGGTTAGATAAAGAAGGCGAAAAATTGGCACAGAAAATTGTTGAAATTGGAAATGGAAAATTGTTTGTTGTTAAAAATATTGAAGATCTCGATAAAGTGATATTAGAAGACTATTATGGATTGAGGTAAAATTTATTTATATTCACCTCGCCAATCTCAAATCAGAAGCTTTCATATCTTGTTTGTAAGTGTCTAATGTATCTCCGTCTTCATTCTTTAATATGAGTTCGTATGTTCTAACTATATCTAGTCCAATTAACGTAATTCCTATTGATGCATCATTGTCTGAAAAGATTTCACCTTTCAACGAAGTTTTACCTGGACTGATACCATCATCATAATTTGTTTCCCTATCCTCCCCTTCTCCATATATGTATAATTCTAAATGTGGTTCAAAATCTTCTTCTCCGTTTAGAATTTTATAATTGAGTTGATCAACTTTTCCTGAGTCATCTCCTGTCACTTTAAATAAAAAAGTAATATCTGATAATTTAATTTCTCCATCAACTATTCCTGTATCTTGTGGTTCATCATTAGAAGTGTCACTTGTGGTAGTTTGTTCATCATCCGATGTTGTTTCAGTCTTTGTTTCTGTTTTAGGTGTAGTTGTAGTTTTTGTATCTGACGATTTGTCATCTGAACTTGTTTTAACATCTGCAACTTTTTCAGTAATTTTGTCTCCAACATTTTCAGCTTTGTCCTTAATTCCTCCAGAATTAGTCCAAACTAGAGAAATAAGGAGGATCAAAACTATTATTATCCATACAATTCTTTCTAAAATTCTCGTATTGATTCTGAGAGTAACTTCGTTCATGATTTATCAATAGATATTTCTGGTTTATATATCTTACTATCAAATTTGACTTTAATTTTGGTAACATTTATAATGCCAAATTTAGCATAAATTTAGAAAAATATTCTTTTTGTACCCAAAAGAATATAAATCAAAAGTAGTAACATAAGAGTGAGGTGTTATGTTGGGAAGAATTGTTGGAATTGTTTCTATAAAGGGCGGCGTTGGGAAGACGTTATGTGCCGCAAATTTAGGTGCCTCGTTAGCAAAAGAGTTTGGAAAAAAGGTGCTTTTGGTTGATGCAAACTTTACTGCTCCAAATTTAGGTCTTCATTTTGGGATTGTAAATCCGAAATACACTATTCATGATGTTTTAATGGATAAAGTTGATATAACTGAAGCAATTTTAGACCATCAAGGCGAGTTTCACATAATTCCTGCGTCTTTGGTTGACAAAAAAATAAATCCTTTCAAATTAAAACATAAATTAAATAGATTGAGAGATAATTACGATATGATAATAATTGATTCTTCTCCAAATTTAAATGAGGAAATGTTATCGACAATGATTGCGTCCGACGAATTATTAGTTGTGACATCTCCAGATTATCCAACACTTAGCACGACAATGAGAGCAGTTAAACTCGCTCAGCAAAAAAAATTAAATATTTCGGGTTTAATTGTTAATAAAGTTAGAGGAAAAGATTTTGAGCTATCTTTAAGTGAAATTGAAGAAGCTACAGGAGTTCCAGTTTTAGGTGTTTTACCAGACGATATAAGAGTACAAGAGAGTATTGCGAATACAACAGATTTTACTTCTCGTCATCCTACAAGTTCTGCATCAATTGAAATGAAAAAATTAGCTGCAACAAT
>CAYJUR010000083.1:0-5349 GCA_964373405.1 uncultured Methanosarcinales archaeon
AATATGCTGAACACGAAGAAAGCATATTTATTGCAGTTACAGAAGCAAGATCCGCAATGATGAGCGCTAAAACACCTGCACAATTACAATCTGCAGATAACCAGTTAACTTCAACATTAAAAACATTATTTGCTGTTGCCGAAAACTATCCTAATCTAAAAGCAAATGAAAATTTCCTATCCTTGCAAGACGAATTAGCGGGAACAGAAAATCGAATTAAAACAGAAAGGGACATATATAATGGTGCAGTTAAAAATATGAATGTTAAAGTGAGAAGATTCCCAACAAATATTGTTGCGAATATGTTTGGCTTTGACACAAAAGAAAGTTTTGAATCCAATCCCGGTTCAGAAAATGTTGTTGATGTTAAAGGATTGTTTTAATTTTTTCTTTTATTATTTTATTAAATTAACCTCATTTGTTTCTTATCTTCATCCAATCTTTTAAAAGTTTCCCATCTCTTTCGAATAAAATATGCATATTCCTTATTTTCCCAATTCTCTTCAATAAATTTTTGAGTTAAAGGATCTGAAGAATAGCCTGATCCAAAATCGATTTTATGCCTTTTCTTTAAATCTTCAATTAATCTATCTCTTGTAACTTTTGCCAATATTGAAGCCGCAGAAACAACGGGATAATTTACATCCGCTTTATTCTCTGCAACAACTTCTATTTCATTGTATCTTTGTCCTAGAAATTTTTTAATATAACTTTTGTATAAGGCATAATTTGTGGTTGGACAATCTAAAATTACTTTGGACGAATTCGAATTTGCAATTAATTTAGCAGAAATTTTTGCTTCTAATTTGTTTATGTTCAAATTTACACTTATTAATGCATCATCAATTTCTTTAGGCTGTATTGCTATAATTTCGTGATGCTCAGAAATATCAATTATTTGTTGGAAAAGAGCATTCCTTATTTCAGGTTTAAGTAGTTTAGAATCTTTGACGCCCAAATTTATTAGCTTAGATTCGTTTTCTGGCTTTATACAAACTATAGCCATAACTAAAGGTCCTAATACAGGTCCACGTCCAGCTTCATCAATTCCGCCTAACATATTCCTTCTGTTTGAGTTCGTTTATATAAAACTTTGTCGTACACAAAACATATAAACTAGTAATATAATAAGAAAAGTATGGAAGACACTCAAAATATAAGATATACTGGAATAAATGATTTATCTCCAAGTCATCAGATGTATTTGCAAAAATATGCTGAAAGACACATTACTAATATTCTTAGAAAAACAAAAATGAACACATCTTTACGAATTCTTGTTAAAGCACACGATAATGAAGGATTGAAAAAGAAATATATTGTTGATGTTACAACAGTTCTTCCAGAAAAGAAAAATTTTCGTGCTGAGAAAGATGATTACTTATTTGAGAATGCGGTTAAAAAAGTATTTGATGCATTGGAGTTTGAAATTGGGCATAAATTACATTCTGACGAACAACAAAGGGGAAGAGATATTATGAGAAGAAGGAAAAGGTATAGTAAGAGTTGATATGACTAGTATTTTCTTTAAAAAACAAATTTTATAAGGATAAGTAGTTTACACCAAAAATGGGTTTAATTTTCACTTATAATTTGTGAATCAAATTTTCTAACTTTCAATAATGTAAAAAGCCTCTTTAAATCTCTGCGTTAGTAATGCAAAGATTTGTTAAATCCTTGCGTTAGCATTGCAGATAATTTTTTATCTTAACCTCACACTAAAACCACAACCTTTTTAATCCTTTATTTGTTCTAACCATAGATGAAACTAATAGTATTTGATATGGATGGGACTTTGGCTGAATCCAAACAACGTATGGATGAAGAAATGTCTAATTTATTAAATGAATTGTTAAAAACCAAAAAAGTTGCTGTCATTTCTGGAGGGAAATATGGACAGTATGAAAAACAGTTTCTTGGCAGTTTGAATTCTAAAACAAACTTACATAATTTATATTTATTTCCTACTTGTTCAACAAGCTTTTATAGATATAGCAAAAATAAATGGAATTGTATTTATTCTTTAGATTTAACACAGGAAGAAAAAGATGAAATATTAGGTGCATTTGAAAAAACATTTAAAGAAACTAATTACAAACATCCCGAAACTTTGTATGGCGAAGTTTTAGAAGATAGAGGAACACAAATTACAATGTCTGCTCTAGGGCAAAATGCGCCAGTCGAATTAAAAAATTTGTGGGATCCAAATTTAGAGAAACGAAGGAAACTAAAATCAGTGTTAGACAAACATTTGCCAGACTTCGAAGTGCGAATAGGCGGAATGACTTCCATAGATGTTTCTAGAAAAGGAATAGATAAAGCGTATGGAATAAATAAAATAGAAGAAATCCTAAGAATAAAAAAGTCAGAAATGATTTTTATTGGAGACGCTTTATATGAAGGCGGAAATGATTATCCCGTAATTAGAACTGGAGTTAAATGTATTAAAGTAAATGATCCAGAGGAAACGAAAAAAGAAATAAGAACGATATTAAATTCTGAGCGCTTTGCCAATACTTTATAAATAACGTCATTCTATAAGATTACATGAAAGAAAAACCTGATGAACATCTTAGTAGTGATTTAGCTAGGCGTGTTTATGATAGGTGACCAAGGAAAAGTCATTGGTGTCGACTTTAGTAGAAAGATGCTTGATGTTGCTTGTAAGAAAATTACAAGGCAGGGTACAAAAATATTGAACTGTACTGCACAGATGCAACAACATTTATAGCAGAAGAAGATTTAGATGCCATAATGTTTGCAGATGTACTATTTGCTTTGCCTAATTATAGAAAAGCATTAGTAAATGCAATCAGTAAATTAAAAACAGGAGGAAGAGTGGCAATATCTGATTTTAAGCTTGCTCATGGCCGGCTACAAGGAATAAATCATATTTGGCGAAAATGGTCGCATCTCTTTGGAGGAGATTTTGGCAGAACACCATGGCAAGACTTAGAAGAATTATTAGGTAATATCCAAATGGCAGAATATTGGTTTGGTCTGTGCTATCTTGCCTTTGCAAAAAAGGGAGAATCTAAATAAAATGCTAAAAAAATATTTATTTTATAATTTGTTAGGTTTCATGTATGATAAGTTAATTACATGGAACGGTTACAAAAAATCAATAAACTCTTTCATTAAAAATCTGCCTATACGAAATAATAAATATTTGATTCTAGATGCGGGATGTGGAACAGGTCTTATAAGTTATGCGTTAGCCAAGAAAATTCCAAAAGCAGAAATTATTAGTTTTGATTTATCTAAGGAAATGATAAAAGCTGCTGAACGATTAAGACAAAGCGAGAAAAATATTAGATTTTTTATTGGGAATGCTGAGAATGATGATGTGTTATATAATTTAACTAATCAAAAGTTCGAACTGAAGAAAAATTCGTTTGATTTCATTTTTATTTCTGGAGTTTTGGAATACACCAATATGCAAAAAACACTTAATCATCGAATCAAATTCTTAAAAAAAGACGGTCAATTTTATAACATAGCAGTAAGAGACAACATATCAGGAAAATGTCTTGGAAAAATAATGGATTTTAGTCCTTATTCAGAAAAAAAAATAATACACGCCATGCAGAAAGCAGGATTTAAAAATGTAAGAAAAGTAGAATCGGTAGAAAGAGAAAAGATTGCAGCCAGAATTAAAGCTGTTTATGTAGGTGAAAAATGAACAACGTCAATATTTCATAGTCCCTTTTTAACCGCGTCCTTTCTAACCCCACAAAAAAATCTAATAAATCACCATATCTCCGCCATAGCTTGATTCAAGTTTGACATCCTTAACGCTACCAAGATCAGAAAGCTCATTGATTCTCAAAAGGTTTGGAGATTTTGTATACAACAAATCTTCTATATACAAACTTCTTTCAACACCAGCACTATAATAGTATTGGTTATTGATACCTTTTGAATGATCAACTAATCCTCTTAGTTTAATTCCATCTTCAGATATGTCAAACACTAAGGCGCCGTTATAACTCTGTTTTCCAGATTCATAATCATAGTTGTATGCAGGTATAACTAAAAGATTCTTTTCTTTCGAAAATAAGAATGCTTTATGTTCATATTCTGCTGTTGTCTGTGCATAATCTTCTTTTGAAACAAATTTGGCAATCTCTTTAGGATGTTCAACATAGGAAACATCAAACAAAGATATTTTAATTCCTGTTTGTCTTCCTTCATCCGAAGCATCCCTTCCCAATCCAATAATAATATTGTCGCTATAAGGATGTAAATATCTCGAAAATCCAGGAATTTTTAATTTTCCAAGGACTTCAATATCATTAGGATTGCTCAAGTCGATTACAAAGAATGGATCAACTTGTCTATAAGTAACCATATATAATCTTTCTCCCATAAATCTTGTTGAAAAGATTTGTTCGCCTTCAGCCAAACCTTCGATTGAATCCATAACATTCAAATCTTTGTCTAACGTATATACGTTATTTGAGGATTCGCTCATTGATTGAGATCTTGGAGCTATCATTCTATCTACTGCCATCATTTTTCCTTCTGCTTCTACAGAAACTCCTTCATTAGTTTTAACAAAATCTTTCTCAGCAAATCTATCCCATCTCTGACTTACAGTAGTAGCTATTCTAAATACATTATCATATTCGTCCATGGAGAACTGATTTACAATATGCCCCGGAACTTTTCCATTAGAAACAGCTTCAATTTCTCCATTATTTATTGAGATTTTGTTTATTACTGTGTATTCAAAGTATTTGTATTCTTTCAATTTTTCTTTTAATCTCTTTTTAACTTCGTCGTTAATTGAATTTTGTTCGTCAGTTTTCAAATAATTCATATACCTATTTACAATTTCGTTAATTTTTGATTCTTTCTCATATTTAGAAAGAATATCATTATCAGCATTTCTGATTTTTTCAATTCTTGCTCTTTCTGAATCTGGCAACTTTGGTTCAACAACATCTACTCTAATTTGTTGTTCAAATTCCCATTCGTTCACATACTTTGCGTATGTAATATACATATTATCTCCTGACATATACAAATTTTGCGTACTTTCGACTGCGAAAGATTTCGAATCAATCAATTCTTCGTTCTCTAAATCAACTGAATACACTGAAGTAAATTGTGTTGAATCATATGGAATATCAAAGTATCTAATATTATCTATTGCAATATTTTTAGTTATTCCATCCTCTAAAATATAAGGCATAGGCATTATTCTATACTGAGGATATGAATTAACTACAATGTATGCAATTCCTTTGCTCATTCTACCATTAAAATACGAGCCTTCGAATTGTAACTCTTTTTCTAAGTCTGGCTTTTCCTTGTTACTTGTGTCATATATGTTAAAAAAAGACA
>CAYJUR010000084.1:0-5248 GCA_964373405.1 uncultured Methanosarcinales archaeon
TTTTGCTAGAGAAAGATTCCATTTTGCTAATCGCATTATTAACCTCTTCCTCAGTAACATCTCTTTTTGATTTTGACTCAGACAAATGTGCAGATTCTTTTAATAAATATAATCCTTTTCTCAAATCTTTCATATCGTATGTTTTACGAACAATTACATCAAACGCTTTTGTAGAAAAAATGTTTGGTGCAAACGCCAAATCCATTCTTTGTTTTAATATACCCTTAGTCTCATCCATATTGTAAGGTCTAAATTCGATTGTTTCGGGAACTAATCTAGATTTAACTCTCTCATCCATTTTTGTTAAATCTTCTTTATAATTAGTAATTAGTATAATCGATTTTCTGTAAACTTGTTCCAACAAAGTATAAAGAAAATTAAAATCTTCTGCCTTATCTATTTCGTCAAAGACCAAAACAGAACAATTTTTGTTTTTGTTTAAAATAGAAATTATTTCTTTCATTAGTTCATGCGTATTTCTGTTCTGTGTTCGTTTATAATCTAATTTTTCACACATCTCTAAAATAATTTTAAAAGTCGTATTATTTTCCCAACAATTTACATAAACAGGAATTATGTCATCCGTTTGTTCATTAAGTTCTTCAAGTATTTTTTTGATAGACGCAGTTTTTCCAATTCCAGGAACTCCATAAACTATGGCATTTCCACCATTTCTTTGCTGGAACAAAGGTTTCATACAAGAAGCAACTCTATGTTGTTCATTTTCTCTATAAGGTAAATTTTTTGGTAAATAGTCATAATCTAGAACTACTTCATTCACAAACAAAGATTCATTATCCTTTAATATCTTATCAAAGACTCCCATACCCAAAGCATAAACTGAATTGCCTTTATATAAAGTTAATCCCAAAGTGAGACCTCCACACACAAAACATTTAAAAACAACTGTAACCAATACATACAATATGGTAACAAAGAAACAAATTATAGCAAAAATAGAAAAAAACTCTGATAAAATAAGGACACATGGCGTTTCTAAAATAGTCCTAATTGGATCATATGCTAAAGGAAACCAAAGAAAAGACAGCGATATTGACTTTCTTATAGAATTCAAAAAAGGAAGAGGTCTATTTGATGATTATACGAGTTTGCTTCACTTACTAGAAGACTTATTTAAGAAGAAAATTGATTTGGCTGAAAAACACCTCATAAGAGAAGAATTAAAATCTTACATATTAGGAGGAAAGCAGGTTGAAGCGAAGATTTGATCTTTATCTTAGAGATATTATTGAATCTATAAATAGAATTAAGGAATATTCCGATAATGAAGAACAAAGTGAAATGATAAAAATTGATTCAATTTTAAGAAATCTTGAAATTATTGGAGAAGCTACAACACAAATACCTACAGAAATTAGAAAAAAATATGACAAAATACCTTGGAGAGACATACAAGATTTTAGAATAATTGTTGCACATCATTATTGGAAAATAAATTTAGAAAGAGTATGGGATATTGTAGAAAATAAATTACCTATTCCTGAAAAACAAATAAAAGAATTATTAAAAAAAGAAAACTTATGACGAACATGCAATACTCAGAACTAGTCAAAATATATGAAAAGCTTGAAAGCAATTCTAAGAGATTGTCTAAAACGCATTATATTGCAGAATTGCTTAAAAAAACTCCAACAGAAGACCTTAACGTAATCACATTATTAGTCCAGGGCAGAATTTTTCCAATTTCGTCAGAAGAAAAAATAGGAGTCGCTTCACAAATAGTAATTAAAGCTATATCAAAATCCACAGGAGAAGACATTAAAAAAATCGAACAAGAATTCAAAAAAAGGGGTGATTTAGGAAAAGTTACAGAAGAATTAATTAAAACAAAAAAACAATCAACATTATTCTCACACGAATTATCTGTAAAAAAAATTTACAATAATCTTAAAAAACTTACTGAACTAACAGGAACTGGAAGTATTGATAAAAAAATATCGTTAATCTCTGAATTACTAACCTCAGCAAAACCCGAAGAATCTAAATACATTGTTAAAACTGTTTTAGAACAAATGAGAATAGGCGTTGGAGAAGGTTCATTAAGAGATGCAATAGTTTGGGCATTCTTTGATAAACAGATTGAATTGAAATTTGACGAAAAAGAAAACAAAGCAACACATAATGAAAAATTTAATGAATATATTGATTTAGTACAAGGCGCTTTTGATTTAACAAACGATTTTGGAGAAGTCGCAGAAATCGCAAAAACAAAACAAGAAAAAGGTTTAGAAAAAACATCAATAAAAATTGGAGTTCCAATAAAATGTATGCTTGCAATAAAAGAAGAAACAATTTCATTAGCATTTGAAAGAGTAGGAAAACCTGCAGCTGTCGAATATAAATACGACGGATTCAGAATGCAAGTTCATAAAGATGGAGATAAAATAACTTTGTTTACAAGACGATTAGAAAATGTAACTACACAATTTCCAGATGTTGTTGAGAGAGTTAAAAAAAATATTAAAGCAAAACAATGTATATTAGATTGCGAAGCTGTTGGTTATGATCCAAAAACATTAAAATATAGACCTTTTCAAGAAATTTCTCAAAGAATAAGAAGAAAATATGACATAGAAAAGTTAGAGAAAGAATTGCCTGTTGAATTAGTGTGCTTTGACATATTTTATTATGATGGAGAGAACATATTACACGAAACTTTAGAAAAGAGACAAAAAATATTAAAGAAAATAATAAATAATGAGAAAAGAAAATTAATTTATGTTGAACAAATAATCACTGACAAAGAAAAAGATGCAGAAAAATTTTACAAACAATCTTTGAAAGATGGAAATGAAGGAGTTATGTTTAAAAGTCTAAATTCGCCATACAAGCCAGGAGCAAGAGTTGGTTATATGGTTAAGTATAAACCAATTATGGAACCTCTAGATGTAGTTATAATCGGTGGAGAATGGGGAACTGGAAAAAGAGCAGGTTATTTGTCTTCTTTTATAATTGCAATTAAGAAAGGTAATGAGTTTTTAGATATAGGAAAGGTTGGAACTGGATTTAAAGAAGTAGAAAAAGAACATCCTTTGTCTTTAGATAATATGACTAAATTGTTGAAGCCTTTTATTATTCCTTCAAAAGAAAGAATTGTTTCAATTAAACCAAAAGTGGTTATAGAAGTTTCTTATGAAGAAATCCTAAAATCAACAAGTTATTCTTCAGGTTACGCGTTACGATTTCGTAGAGTAACTGCATTGCGTGAAGATAAACCTGCAGATGAAATTAATGATTTAAAAGAAGTCATATATTATTATGAACAACAAAGAGGTAAGAGGAAGTAAATTTTTAGATTTTGCCATTAACAATTCTATCAAAAAATTTATCACTTTTTATTAAAAACACATAAATAAGAAAAATATAGATAAAGCAAAAAAAGAAGGAATGGGAAAAAGCTATTTCTTTATGATAATATAAACATTTGTAACTGCATATGTTCTTTCGATATTAATGGATTTGACTGGCTCAGTTGGTTATATGTCTGGAGCAACACTTGGATTTTGGGTATGGCTTGGTTTCATTGCAACAACAACTTTAAGCAGTGTTATATGGAAAGGAAAGTCTTGGAAACTTTGGTTCTTAAACAATGCACACAGCTTAGTAAGTTTGTTAGTTATGGGCTCAATTATTGGAGTTTGGGCATAAAGTTTTTATTTTTTCTTTATTTCAAAGTTGGGTTCAATACCCAGCAGCTCTGCTGCGGTAGTCTTTCCCAACTTGGAAACGTCGGTAATCCACAAATTTAATGTTAGTAATTTGGAATTATTCTGTGGATTACTGAGCGTGCTCAATGATGGTCGTTGCCATCATTGACATCCAAAAAATTACCGTTTATAATATAACAAATTCGCGCATATAGCAAAGTCATTCATTAATTGAACAGAGAGAATGACTTTGCTATTAGCTGAGGATATGTATTTTTTTCAATTTACCATATCCTCAGCTATACCCCGCAGCTTGCTGCGTTGGGTAAGTGAATTTGAGGTAATTTTTTTGATTTTTATTGTAACCCTACATTTATCATTACATCACATTTTTGTAGGGTTATAAAAACTCTTTTGTTCTCCTTCTGTGACAAAGACAATTTAAATATAGAATAGTTATGCAAATTGTGGAGTTGATAGCGTAGAGAGATTGTTAGTTTAAAACATTTATTCCACCAATCCTCTTCCCCCTAAACGTCGGCATCTTAATCTTTCTAAATTCGGCAAATTCGGGCAATTCAATTTTATTTTCTTCTGTAAAACCATTACCTTTAAAGAATTTCGGATAATCTATCCATGTCTTTTTATTAAACTTTTTCTTCGCTAATAAAATAACTTTTGAGGGCGTATGTTCAGACACATATTCATAATCATCTAAATAATCTAACAACTTAATTCCCCATTCTTTGACTTCATTATGAGTAGGAACATTTGTTTTTTTCATTCTTTCTTTAGAAGCACCTAAATAAGAATAACCTTTTGCTTCTATAAAATCAGGATTTCCTAGTTTAATTAAACTAGAATAACCTTCGTAATCAATCATATTTTGTTCTTTAATCATTGTCAGACGAATAACTGTCCTATACTTTTTTTGTGACATGTATTCAAGCGATTTTAATAATCGTTCCCAATAATCAGGAAATAACGGTCTATCTATTTTTTTCAATAACTCTTTGTTAGGCGCATCAACAGAAATATATAATTGTGTAACTAATTTTAAATCTTTAATTGCTTCCGGATATTGTGCGTTTGTTACTAAAAAAGTTGATATGTGTCGTTTATGAAAACCTTCACAGACTTCATTTATTCTTGGATATACTATTGGTTCGCCTGTTAAAGATAAAGCAACATGTTGTGGATACATTGCTTGTTCAACTAATAATCTATTTCTTCTCTCATCTCCAGCATAACCAACTAATAATTCTCTTTGAGCAACTATAGAATGTTCTATTATATATTCAGGATCATCTACGCCCCACTTCCATTCCTTAGAAACAGGAGCTTTATAATCTCGCCAACAAAAAGTGCATCTATTTGCACACATTATAGAAGTTGTCATTTGTATACATCTGTGAGATTTAATTCCATAAAAAGTAAATTTATAACATCCTCCTTTTTCTTTAATCATACTACTAGTCCATTCACATGTTTTTACTGCAGAATGTTCTCCAACAATCTTATAATGTTGTTTTTCCAATGACTTTCTAGATTCTGGGGTTAGCATAAAATTAACTAATACA
>CAYJUR010000085.1:0-5207 GCA_964373405.1 uncultured Methanosarcinales archaeon
ATTTGGCTGAAAAAGTCCAGCCAAATTTTAGAACAATAGCAAGATTTAGGAAAAACAACTGGAAATTTATTAAAGATGTATTTAAAGGTTTAGGACTCTGATTCAAAACCCAACAGCTCTCTTAAAACCCGAATAACAATTCTCAAACCCAAATTTGTCTTTCACTCTTTTTGAACTATATTTTGTCATTGCGTCCCATTTCTTTTTATCATTATAAAACATGTAATGCATCTTCATAATTAGCCTTTTAATTTCTTTTGAATCATCTGGAGAAACCAAAAATCCCGACTTAATATTTTCAACTAATTCTGGAGGACCAGCTTCATTAGATGCGAGAATTAAATTATTCGCATACATTCCCTCTAACACTGTTAGTGGACCACCTGTTTCTTTTCTTCCAAAAAAAGTAAATAAATTTGACGCAGAATATAAAACATCCAATAATTCGTCAGGCACAAAACCTAAAACAAATATATTAGGATTATTTTTTGTTTTTTCTAACATCTCGTCATATAATTCTCCCTTTCCCCCAATTAAAATCTTAACATTTTTGTATTTTGGATTCTTCAAAATAGATTTAGACACATTATATAATTCATTAATACCCTTAGATTTTTCCAATCTAGATAAAGAAAGAATTACAAAATCATTTTTTCCAAGATTTAAACTCTTATTTCCAACTTTCATTTTCTCATTCAATATTTGCCTAGACTTCAATTTATCTCCAACTTTAAATTTAGATAAATCTACATACATTTCTAATTCTTTTTTACACAAATTTTCGCTTAAATCAAAAACCTTTCTTGTTTGCATAGCAACATACTCTGATAAAGTAAATGTTTTTCTAACAATCTTTCTAACAACATATCTATCAATCTGTCTCCACTTTGCACAAAACCTAGAAAATAGCCATAATTTATTTGATTTAATATCTTCTGGCATAAAATCATATTTAACATAATCATCATACCATAATATTCTGTCTGGCTCAAATGACAAAAAGTAAATTTCTGCTTTCTTAAGCTCAGGTTTTATTTTTATCATCTCATAAATAATCCAAGAGCCAGGAAAATTAGTAAAAACAAATTTATCTTCTTTCGTACTTCTCTTTGCTAAGATTCTAGCTAATCTTAAAACATATTTTTTGTTGAAAGGATTTACTTTATATCCAAAAATATTAGCCATCTGAGGAACTTCTTTTGTAGCATAAAACAAATTCTTCATTTGTTTCGCATCACCATTATTAAACAAAGAATACATTTCAACATTTGCGTCTTTAGAAGCCCTATTAAATAAATCATACATTACTCTTTCTGCACCACCGTAAATGTTAAACATAGGATGGATTATTACTAATTTTCCTTTTTCCATTTTTCATTCTCTAATCACAAACAAACTCATAACCTCTCTTCCAGTTAATAAATTGAATATGGTTTTGAAAGGTTTGTTTTTTCTCAACATAAATTGATACTCTAATCGCCTAATTTTTAATTTAGGATTCATTTTCTTAAAAATTCTAACCCAATCATTTGTTGAAATCAACCTCTCATTCCCATAATCATATTCAGGATAATATTTGTTAGGCACAGATATAATAACATATTTCGAAATTCTTAGTTGTTCGTCAAGCAATCTTTTAATATCTTTATTATTAAAATGCTCATAAAAACCTTGCGAATAAGCTACATCAAACTCTTTACTTTTGTAGTTTGTCTTAAATGCATCTACAAATTCGAATTTCACTGAACCATTAAATTTTGTGTTGTTGCGTTTTGCGAGTTCTAGAACATCTTTATCATTGTCAGTCGAAACAACATCATATCCTAAATGAGATAATAAAATTCCCATAACACCTGTTCCAGAACCAACTTCTAAAATTCTTTTTGGATTCAATTTAATTATTTCATCAAATAGTTCAACCGTATAATAATTTCCCAGAAATTCTTTTAGAGTAATTTCTTTATTGTAAAAATGCGCCCACGATTTTTTCATATTTCTCACACATTTATCTTTGATTATTTGTTTCATTAGATTTTTTCTCTACAGACTCCTTCAAGCTACCATTTCCTGAAATCAATAACTTAAACGGAAGTTTCCCATTTATTTCAATTATTTTACTCTTCATTTTAAAAATTTCAACAAACCCCTTACTTTTTTCAAATCACGACATTACTACAAATATTAATTCATCTTCTTTCGAATCAAAATTGAAGTCACTAGTAAGCCTTTCGGCTCCTCCAATTTGAGTAAATATAGGATGAATAAACATCAGTTTCATTCATGAATTAGTATTGAAGCCATTTTTAAAGGTTTAGGATTTGAGCTCTATCAAATTTAAGTAATTGTTTACTATTCTGAAGCTGGCTTGTAGTAAATTGTTAAAAATCAGCCTCACTTCTAGATGAATTTCAAAACACCCCCATTACTTCATTCAATAACAAAAGTTGATAATGCTCCTAATATTGCATCACATAATGGAATTGAAAGTGAAATTAGATTTTAATATCCTGAAAATCACTTCAGAAAGCTAAAGTATTACAAATCTAAAGTAAGCTTTAAATAATACTTTAAAATATGTGCAAATATGGGAAAGAAAGAGGATTTAGAAGCAAAATTAGAACAACATGGACATAAAGAACTTGCGAGAGCACTTAGAGAAAATGATACGTGCAATACTGATGTTGTCTTAAATTCAGATATCAAAAGAATTAGATTTACAAAAGGAAATGCTGCTCAACATATCGATGAAAAAGTTGATACTAGTTATGATGCATATTATAATAATCACATTAAACCAAATCTTAAAGATGGAAAAGGAAATGGCTCTATAGATTATAGAGGCAGACCTGGTTGGAATCGTGAAAAAGATTTTGATGATAGAAAGTACAGATTATCTAAGATAAGAAGAGAAGGCGATGAATTAATTATAGAATATGGTCCAACTCACTTTGGACAATTTCATAAAGATAGAAAAAGAAGTTTAGAAGAAAGATTTGAATTAATGGAAAAAGGATTAAATGAAGCAAATGATCCTTGGCTCTACTTTTCAAGACCTATAGGAGTTGCAGTTATTCATGTTTCTACTGAAGGAAATGTTTGGATAGGTGAAAGAACTAGAGGAGATGATGAAGGACCTTTGAATGCTGTTGCTGGACAGACAGAATATTATACTGACAAAATTGAACCTTACAAATCTTGCACTAAAGAATCTTTTGAGGAATGTGGTATTGAAACTGTAATAAATAATGAAAATGCAATTTTTATAGGAATCTCATCAAATCCATTGCTAGGAGATTGTGATTTAGTATTTATTGTTTATTCTGGAAAACCTGATTCATATTATGAAACTGGAGAATGGGCAAAAAATGTAAAAGCACAGGGAAGACATTTAGAACATAAAGAACCATTATACAAAATAAGTTCCAAAAAAGAAGTAATGGAATTGTTAGAAAAAGGAAATGTTCCTGGAGCCAACAGAAAGTTTCATACTATGTACTCAACTGAATTAGGACTTAGATGGTTAGCAAAAAATCATTTTAATTGAAATTTGAAATAAAATGCTAAAAGCAATTTTTTTTGATTTATACGGAACATTAACTACTAAGAATTCTAATCCAGAAGCAGAAATTATAAGACAATTTCATCTAAATCACAAATATCTTGAAGTAGAAAAACTCGTTTGTGGCACACAACACAAAAATTACAATGATTATTTTAATAAAATAATCCTAGGACTGAGATTACAAAAAGATCCTAATCGTTTGTTTAAACTATTCCGTATCTTCGATTCTGACCATAAAAAAGCGCAATTATTAGAGGGATTAGAAGAAGTAATTAGAGAAGTTAAAGGGATGAATCTTAGACTTGCAATTGTATCTAATATGCCAAATGATTTATACAAAATATTAGAAAGACACCATTTAGAAAAATATTTTGATGTAAGAATTTATTCCCACGAAGTTGGATTAGTTAAACCTTCAAAAGAAATCTTTAAACTCGCTTTAGATAGGCTTAAAGTAAAGCCAGAAGACGCACTGATGATAGGAGATTCTATGAGTTCAGATATTAAAGGCGCAAAAAATGTAGGAATTCAAACACTATTAGCAGATTATGATAAGAAATTTCCAGATTATAAGGGACACAAAGTAGTATCATTAGGAGGAATACCTCAATATATTAAAAAATATTTTATTCAATAATATGTTGTATAATAACTATACCATCAATGGAAATTTCAAATTAAAATTCTAAACTTGGATTCCACAACATTAATAAACTTCAATATTTGATTCCAAATAATGCTTTTCGAACTTGCATTAGGAACCGGAATACTAATAATTATAATCGCCTTTTTTGGAGAATATTTAGACTCAACATTGGGGGGCGGGTATGGAACAACTTTAAGTCCTGTTCTTTTATTGCTGGGATTTGATCCATTGCAAGTTGTCCCTTCAGTTCTTTTATCAGAACTAATAACTGGGTTTCTTGGAGGTTTTACTCACCACTCTATGGGAAATGTTGATTTTAGACCAAAAACTATGAGCCCAAAAAAAATATTTTATGCAATAAAAGATTTAGGAATATTTGAAAGTTATCAGAGAGGAATTCCGCGTCATCTAAAAGTTGCACTTCTTATTGGTTCATGTAGCATAATTGGAACGATTGTAGCTGTTTTTATAGCAGTTAGCTTGCCAAAATTTTACATCCAGTTTTACATTGGAATTCTAGTCTTAATAATAGGAATAACTATTTTAATAACAATTAACAAAAATTATGGGTTTTCGTGGAAAAAAATCAGTGCTCTGAGTATTGTTGCATCTTTCAACAAAGGAATCAGCGGAGGAGGTTATGGTCCAGTTGTAACAGGAGGACAATTATTGTCAGGCGTAGATGGAAAAAATGCAATAGGTATATCTTCATTAGCAGAAGGAATAACTTGCTTAGTAGGAGTAATAGTATATCTTTTGACAAAAGACTCAATTGATCTTGTTTTAGCACCATATTTGATAATTGGAGCTGTTCTATCAGTTCCTCTCTCAGCATATACTGTGAAAAAGATGAAAACAACAAAATTAAGAAAAGTAATAGGAATATTTTTGATTTTGTTAGGAATTGTTGTTTTACTTAAGATATTTAACATAATTACTTGGCAGATATCGCTATGAAATCAATTTCAACACATCCTCTACCCTAACCTTATTTATTAT
>CAYJUR010000086.1:0-5129 GCA_964373405.1 uncultured Methanosarcinales archaeon
ACTATAATTTTAGAAAAAATTGTTGGCATAGAACTAATTGGAAAATACGCTATCGCTCCTGGTATAAACAAAGAAATTATAATATTGCCTTCCAAATTTTGTAAACCTGACATAGGTTCAGGAATAGTTACTTCAGTTCCAGGGCATGCGAGTTTTGATTGGATAGGACTTTATGATCTTCAGAAAAATAATGAATTATGTCATAAATATAGATTAAATTTTGATGTAATCTCAAAAATAAAACCAATAAGTATAATAAAAGTAGATGGGTGGGGTGATTTGCCAGCGGTCGAAATCTGTCAAAAAATGAATATTGATTCGCAAAAAGAAACAGATAAATTAGAAGAAGCTAAAAAGGAAATTTACAAGGCAGAGCATCACACAGGAATAATGAAACAGAATTGTGGCAAATATTTTGGAATGCCTGTTGAAATCGCAAAAAATGAAGTAAAAAAAGATTTAATAAAAGAAGGATTGGCTGAAAATTTTTATGAGACGTCAAGAAAAGCACTTTCAAGAGATGGTGGAAAAGTGATTGTTGCAATTTTAGATAATCAATGGTTCTTAGACTTTAATGCAAAAGGATGGAAAGAAAGTGCAAAACGAGATTTAAATAAGATGGAAATTTTGCCAGAAAAGTATAGAAAACAGTTTGAAGATGTATTTGATTGGCTTGATAAAAGACCTTGCGCAAGATTAAGAGGTTTGGGTACAAAATTACCATTCAACAAAGATTGGGTAATTGAAAGTTTATCTGATTCGACAATCTATATGTCATTATATCCCATAATTTATTTAATGCGTGATTTAAAATTAAAAAAAGGACAAATGACGGACGAATTTTTTGATTATGTTTTTAATTCAGAAGGTCAAGGAGAGATTGTTTCAAAATCGACAGGAATACACATAGATTGTTTAAAAAAATTACAAAGTGAATGGAATTATTGGTATCCTTTTGATCAAAGACATACATTTAATGCACATTTATCTAATCATTTATCGTTTATGATATTTGCACATGCAGCTTGTTTTGAAGAAAAGCACAGACCTAAAAAGATTACTTTGCATGGTATGATTTTATCAGGAGGAGAAAAGATGAGTAAATCTAAAGGAAATGTGGTTTCTCTTCTCGATATTAATGAAAAATTTGGTGCTGACTCGTATAGAGCTTTTATGTGTTCTTCTACAAGCGTTGAGAGTACATTTAATTGGGAATCTGATAAAGTAGAAAATGTGAGAAAGCAATTAGATGTGCTATTTACAGTATTATATGAAATTCAAAGTTCTAAAGAAAATAATACCAATTATGAAAATTATAAATCGTTTGTTTCAAAAACAGAAAGATGTGTTAAGAGATGTACTGAAGCATTGGAAAGAATGGATTTAAGAGAATATTCAACAATAGTTATTTATGAAATGTTGTCTAATTACAAAAAAATATCTAAATCTTGTAAAAAAGAAGATATTAAATCAATAAATAATTACATAGGTAATACTTGGGTTAAATTAATCTCTCCTTTAATTCCTCATATAGCAGAAGAATTGTGGGAACTCGGAAATAATGGATTTGTTTCCTCTGCAACATGGCCATCATATGATTCTTCTCTAATAGACGAGGAAGCGGAATTTATGGAAGATTCTGTTGAGAATTTGCGTTCAGATATATTGACAGTTTTGAAGTTAGCGAAAATAGAAAAGCCCAAAAAAATTACAATAATAGTTTCATCTAAATGGAAATATTTATTTTTTAAAATATTTAAAGAGATTTTAAGTAATACGAGAAATCCTGGAGATATATTTAAGAAAATATTAGTTTCAGAATTAAAGCCGTTTTCACAGGAGATAACAAAATTAGTTTCAAATTTGTTAAAAGATTCTTCAAAAATACCTTTAGTCGTAACTTCTCAAGAAGAAGAAATGAATGTTCTATCAGAAGCTACAGAAGTATTAATGGTCGAATTAGACTGTGAAATAGATTTAATTGTTGCTGAGGATAGTTCTGAAATGAAAGCGAAGAATGCAAATCCTTCTAAACCGGCTGTGTTGGTGGAATAATTCGATTATTGAAGATGAATTTCAAAATTAGATTTCTATTTTAATGAATTTATTGATGCGATTTTAGATGAAGTCATAACTTGATTATAGAATGCTTTAATTTTGGAATCAAAGGATGCTTGATGAGGAGAAGTGAATTTTTAATTTTCATCTTTCTTCAGAAGTTTCGGCTAAAGCTTTAAATATAGCTCAAATTGTTAAACATCATGGACTCAGAATTTGTAAAAAATATTGTTTTATCTAACGAAGAAAGTGTTAGGAATGCATTACACACTATAAATTTTCAGGAATATTTTTCGCAAAAGGTATGACTAGTGAAGTTATTGAGTTATCCCGAGATAATTACAAAGATTTAGTAGCTATCTAAAATGAGAAAAATAAACTTAGGCTAGACGATAATTCAAAGTTAATTTTGAGTACTTGGTTAAACGACATTCTTGATACAGACCAAGAAAATTTTTGTATATCAGAAGGAATTACTTATATGAGTCAAAATTTTCCAAATATTGGTCATGTTAAAATAATGAATCACTTTAGACAAAATCCCAATTTTATTTTACTCTGTGAAATAAGGACATCTCAAGATTATTCTATAATATCATTATTAGCCGGAAGAATGAAATCAAAAATTGCTTTAAAAAAAGAAGATTACGAATATATAGGAATGGCTATTGGGATGGCAACTTATGGTAGAAATGAAGAAGACAAAAAAAGAGCAAAACAATATATAGATTACCTTCTTGATTTAAAAACTGCTGTATTAGACCTCGAAACTAAGTTAATTACATTTGAAGACGATTTCCAATTCTAACTCCCAATCCCCCTACTGAGAATCAATCCAGCTAACAAACTAAATAATATCATAACTATTCCTGTAGTAATAACGTAAGTTATAGTACTTTTAATCATGTTTTCGCCAATCAAATATTCTTCATTTAATTTATCAACACCATTCTCAATAGAATTACCTAATATAGTTAATATGTAAACTAATTGAGTAACATACAAACCAACAATTATCTGAAAAAAGAATGTTGGAATTCCGTCTCCAGCAAATAGTTGCGCAACACCCCCAGCTTCAGCAAGACCTTGTGTCTGATTTAATTGTGTCAAACGTCCAAGAATAAATGTAATCATAGATGTAATACCAACAACAACTGCAGCAATCGCAGGCGTCAAAAACTTAACTTGAGTCTTCAAATTCGAAATAATATCTGCCATTAAATCTCGTAAACGTTCATTCACATTATGAATTTCTTTTATGTATCTAGAAACATTTACTAGAGCATTAGCAGCAACTTTAGGTCCTTTTCTAGCAGATTCAACTAAAACTTTCATACTACTCTGAATTACAGCTGAAGGATATTGTGAAGCAATTCCAACTCTTTTGTCAAAAATAGCAGCCTTCAAACTCATTCCTAACCTAGAAATATTTGAAGATACTTTCTCAAAAAAAGTTCCTGTTGCAGTATCTTGCAATGTTTCAGCCACTTTTCCGAAGGCGACTTCTGCAGGCAATCCATCCGCCATTCTATTTCCTAACTGGAATAAGCCTGATGCAAATTCGTCTTCCAATTTTTTTGCCTCATTGCGAATTTTTATAACATTCTTTGATTTTATTCTATAATAAATTCCTATAGGTAATCCAAAAGCAAGAGTAATAAGTAAAGACAATAATCCCGCAACTAAACCAAAAGGACCAATTATCTCTCCAATAAATGAAGAAGATTCTCTATATTCAAAGAAACAAAATAACGCTTGTTGTTTTGCATTTACGGGAAGTACTGGATTATAAGCGCCCCAATTTTTATTTATACAAATGTCTTTAACAATTTCTCCATCAACAACCATTGTACTTTTTAATAAAACAGGACTTAAACCAATTATAAACAATAATAAAAAAATTCCAACACACAAATAAATAGGATTAACAAATAATTCCTTTCCAAAAATATTCAATCTTAATTTTTTGAATTTCTTAAATTCTGGATTGTATTCAGTTATATCAACATCCCCATATCCTGTTGGACGTGTAGATAAAATTTCTTTCCCAAACAAATATATTGCTATTGGCAAAATTATATTATATAATGTTGCAATATAATACCATTTAACACCTTCCATTAAAGAAACAACCAATGGAAGAATTACTAATCCTAAAATAGGCATTATAATTCCAATCATATGTAAAATTGTTAATGGCGATTGTAAATTATGGGCGAAATGAAGCATTTTTTCGTATGTCCCAGAAAGCATATTGTCTAATGCTCTATCAAGTGTAAACAATCTTCGAGATTCAGTAGATTCAAGAAGAGAAGATTCAATTAAATGCATAGATTCAACAAATTCATTATTCGATTGCTTCCAATTATTTAAATAAATTTCTAAAGACTCTTTTACAGATTCGTATTTTTCAGTTTCAACATCCCACAAAACTTTTTTAAAATCAAGTGCTAAAGGCCCTGTTAAATGTTGTGATGCAAAATCTATTGCATTTTCTATGTTTGAAGTATGTCTCATATATGTTACAACATAAAAAATTGCTAGAACCATTTGATTTGATGCAGTCATACGCCATTTCTTTGCCATATAATAAGGAATTCTAGATAACAAAAACATCATTATACTGGATAATATAATAAAAAAGAAAACGAAGAAAAATGTAGGATCTCCAAATAGTGTTGGAATTACAAAACCTAAAAACGCACCAACAAAACCAGACAATAATGGAAATAATATAGCAAACGCATAAACTCCGGAAGGATCTGTCTGTAAATGAATTACATCTATTGCTTTTTGTATTACATCTCCTTTATCTTTGCTTGGAGCTATTTTTATTATTTTTGAAGAAATCTGACAACCTTTTTCATACAAAGACAAATGTTTAGGGAGTATATCTTGTTTGAATTGTGTATATGAATGGCTCTCAACGTTTTCATAATCTTTTATTTTTGTATCAGGATTAAAACTCTCTTCTAATTTCTTTTTATATTTATTTATTAAATCTTTGTCAACATTCATAAATCCCCTTTTGATTAATTTTATTATTAGCTAAAATCTCAATTTCAACTCCT
>CAYJUR010000087.1:0-5126 GCA_964373405.1 uncultured Methanosarcinales archaeon
TTATTTGAGCTAGTCAAACTAGCAAAAACAGAAATGCATCCAGACCAATTTATTGCTCTCTTGGATGGCTATGTTGAAAATAGAAAGTTAAAAATCAATGGACTCAAATTTCCTATGAAAAATGATGATTCTTCTTTCAAAATCGATTTACCATTCCTAACAAATTCTGTTGGCTCAGTGATTTCACATCCAGAGGGAAAAATCGAGCCAAAAAAACAAGAACTTGAGTTTTTTGATAGAACAGGAGGAGTACATTTTATTATTTCAAGTCCTTACTCAAGTAGGGATATTAAAGCGTTTGACAGGGACGGAAACAAATTAGGATTTTTTGTGAGATAAAAAAATATTATTTACTTGATTTTTACTTTTTCTATAACACCTCAACAAAACAGCTACACCAACAATCACCATCAACAAACTCATCCATTGTCCAATAGAAATTCCGTATAACAATACATCGACTCTGAAAAAGTCGATTAAAAATCTTACTAAACCTCCTAGTGTAATAAATGTAAAGAACAATAGACCTTCCTTCTTTTGCACAGATTCCTTTCTGTAAAGCCATAACAAAAACAGACCTAACAAAAACAAACCAATTGCGGAATATATTTGATACGGATGTCTGCAAACTCCTTCATAAACAACACACCAAGAGACGTTTGATGAATATCCCCATAATTCGCCGTTTATAAAATTAGCAATCCTTCCCAAGGCCCAAGTAAATATGAATGGTAGTGTTACTATGTCTGCAAGTTTGAAAAATGATACTTTTCCTTTTATGGATTTTTTGTTGACAAACCAATATGTTGCTAAAATCGCACCAATTAATCCTCCATGAAAAGCCATTCCTCCATGCCAGACTTTAATTATTTCTAAAGGATTTGTGAAATAGTAATAAGGTTCCCATAAAAGAACATGACCTAATCTTCCACCTATAATCACTCCAAGAATTAAATAGAATACATAGTCGTATATATCTTCGTCTGACAAATTTATGTATTTAATGTCTTTCTTTTTTGTGTAATATTTTAGGACAAAAATTGCGGCAATAAATCCCAAAATATAAACTAAGCTATAGTATCTGATTTCTAAAAATCCAAGTTTTATTAAGACTGGATTTAGGTTGTATATGAACATAATTCATAATGAAACAATCCTCTTTATATAATTAACTTAATAAATCCATAAAAATACCCCTATGGTATGAAACAATTCCGTAAATTTCTTCTGAAATTTATCATATATTTAACAGATCAACATCTTCTTTACGAAGATATGGTTTTGAAGAAACATATTTTTCCACAAAAATTAGATGAACAAAAGCTTTCTTATCTTCTTGAACATGCAAGAAATCATGTTCCCATATACAAAAATCTGCCTTTGTTTAAGTCTTACAAAGATTTTTCAAAAAACAAATTTGTGTTAAAAAAAGATTTGCTAAAAGAAGATATATGGCAAGCTGTAGATATGCATTACTCAAAAAAAGATATTCTTGGGAAAAATCCGTTTCTTAACATGTTCAAACTCTTAACGGATTTTTTAATTCCAATTAGTACATCAGGATCAACAGGAAAACCATTGCATTTTTATAAAAACAAAAGAACAGGATTAATTGCTTTATTCAGTTGGATGGAGGCAGTCGCATATTTGGGGTGGGACGAAGGAGCTAGTGTAATGACGTGCTGGCAACAAGGGTCGTATATGAAAGTAGGATTTCCAGGATTTATTTCTAAAATAATTGGAATTAATTTTTTTATTTTTAAAAGAATTAATAAATATAGTTGTAGAAAATTTATTAGAAAATATAAATTAATCAAACCCGAAATATTGCAAGGTTTTCCCTCATATCTTACGGAGTTTGCTAATTACATTAAAGAAAATAATATAAAACTAAATCATACTCCCAAATTAATAGTCACATGTGGAGAAGTTCTTACAAAAAATCACAAAGAATTAATAAATTCAGTATTTAAGACTGAAATATACGATGTTTATGCAAATAGTGAAGCTGGTGCATTAGCTGTTGAATGTAAAAAACATAAAGGATATCATATATTAGAAGACCACATTTTGTTAGAAAACGGAAAAGATGAAAGCATTTTAATGACAACTTTAGAGCAATTTGATATCCCATTTATTAAATACGAACTTGGAGACAGGGGGAAAATTGTTTATGGAAAATGTATTTGTGGGATTGTAGGGCATAGAATTAATAAAATTGAAGGACGTACTGAAGATTATTTCTACAATAGAAAGGGCGAAAAAATATTTGCATCTTTTTTAAGACAACTTACTCTAAAAGCAAATGCTAAATTTGGAGATATTATACAAACAATTCAGTTTGTGCAGAGTGATAAATATTCTATTAAATGCAAAGTTAAATTTTCTTCTGATGTTAAAGAGTCTATAGTTAAAAAATTTATACGATTTACTAAAGCGAAAATTAAATTAGAGACACAATTAGATACAAATGTTTCTATTGTTGATGAATTAATTCAAAAGAAAGGAAAATTTAAATTCTTGGTGAGGGAGATCAACCAATGATAAATTAATAGATGAAAAAATCTTAATTGCTTTCTAAATGTACTTTCTTCCATAATACATTCTATGACGCAAAATTAAAGAATACTAGAACTAGATTAATGATTGCATATGAGATAGCATCTAAGATTTAAGCATAAAATGAAAGAAATGAAATCTAATTTTGAGTTAAACGAACAAATCAGTAATCAACAAGATAAGATAATTCAATAAAAACTCACAAACAATCTTTCTCCTTTTGCCGTGTGATTTATCCTTTTGAGATACTTTTTTGACTTGTTTGCATTAATTATAACCAAACTGTTTTCTGTTGAAGGGATTTGTACAACTTCGTCTTTATCAAAAAATCTGTAATTAACTAATCCTCCAAAAGTTTTTTTCCAATTCTTTGTAAAGTCAAATATTGCCTCGTAACTTACGGATTGTTTTTGCTCATCTTCTATAAGCGAATAATCCCCTTTTTTCGCTTTCAATATTTGACAAGTATCGTTTAATTTTTTTCCTGCAATGAGTTCAATATATTTTTTAATTTCATTAAAATCAGAAGTTTTTTTATAAAATAACGAATAATTACAAACTGTTGGTTCGTAATATTTTTTGAACTTTAATTTTCGATTTACTTCTTTCAATTTTCTAAATTCAGATACATCAAAAAACTCATTCAACATCACAATACCATGTGCTTTAAGATGTTTTCTAATTGAAGCAATATTTTCTTTGTTTAAGTATTCTTCATTTATCATGCTATGTCTATTTGTCATGGAACCACCCCGCCAATGTTATTCGCCTTCCATTAATTACTTCAGAAACTTGATGAAGTGATTTTTCTGAGACTTCAAACAAAACTAAATTTCCTGCTTTTGGTTTTATCCTCTTAACTATTTTGTTTCCTTCAAATAAATCCAATGTTCCGCCTTCTGAAATATTATTTAAGTAGAGTATATACGCAATCTTTCTGCCCTCTAACCTATCATCATGTGGCAATAAATAATCTGTTGAATCGTAAATAAAAGGAGACATATCTATCCATGTCAAACGCTGATTTGTGATTTTAGATATTTCGTTTATGAAATCTTTGCTAGAGAAATATTTATGGAAGTCTTTCAAAATAACACTTTTTGTTTTCTTCAAATCTTCGCCTTGATAGAACTGAAACAAATCGCAATCCTTTCTATTGAATTTTTGTGCTATTATGTGCTTAATCATATGCGAGCATTCATTATCTGACAAAAACTGCTCTATAATCCAGTGTTTGAAGGGTTTTTTAAATTCTTTTGCTTTTATCATAAGAATTTCAAATAAATCTAATATTTATATATGTTTCTCTAATTCATTTTTCCCACGTATCCAAAAGCCTATACTTATGAACAAAAACACTATTGCCTTCTCCATTTAACATAGTTTCTATATGTAAAAAGTGATATCTTTCACCAAATTCGATTCTTTGAGGAATTCTTTTTTCTTTTATTATGTGATCTATGACATCCGAAAGGTCATCAGGACTACTACATTCTATTTTGTATTGTCTGTTAGCAAGAAATTGACGATTAACTTGTTTTTTAGTATGTTTCAGTTTTCCATTACTCTCATCATCTTTTTTACTCTTACTATCTTTTTTATCAAAATAGTGTTCACTTCTTTCCAACCTATAATTTAATGTTTTCATAACAGATGCATCAGGAAGACATATATGACAAACTATATTAGATGGATTTTCTCTCCTAATGTAAAAGATTATTTCTTTAACCGAATAACTTAGTTCAACTTCTTTTTTAGCTCTTTGATATCTTCTTATTTGATTTGTTGGGATTACAGACATACATTTGGGAAATAATCTGAATTTTTAAAGCTTTTTGAGAAGATTTATTAAATAGTACGAAAAAATCACTTTTATGTCAAAAACAGACGATTTAGAACAAATCAAACAATCAATATTAATTAATCTAAAATGCCCTCTTAAAGACGCAGCTAAAAATCTTGTTTTTGGAAAGGGTAATCCTGACGCTCCAATTTTGTTTATTGGAGAAGCTCCGGGGGAGCAAGAGGATTTGCAAGGCATACCTTTTGTAGGAAGGGCGGGAAAAGAGTTGGATCAATTGCTTCAATCAATAGGTCTTACTCTTGATGAATGCTATGTAGCGAATATTTTAAAATATAGGCCACCCCAAAATAGGAATCCTTCAATGGACGAAATTAGAAATCATACCCCTTATTTAATCGAACAAATTAAGATAATTAGACCTAAAGTTGTTGCTACACTTGGGAACTTTTCTACGAAATTTGTCCTTGCGGATTTCAATCCAGACAAAATGAAGAGTGTTGGAGGCATTTCTTTCTTGCATGGGAAATCGGTTGAGAAAGAAATCGATGGTCTCAAATTCAAAGTAATTCCTCTTTATCATCCCGCAGCTTGTTTGTATAAACCAGGCTTAAGAGTTGATTTACAAGAAGATTTTAAGAGGATAAGGGAGGTGTTGTGAATTGGTTAGGTTATCTACTTCTATTACTACTCCACTTCCATCTTTACGGAACAATGATCACCACATCAGAACCATGGGTTCCGATACCTCCCTAAGGCTGCTCAC
>CAYJUR010000088.1:0-5119 GCA_964373405.1 uncultured Methanosarcinales archaeon
TATTCTTTTAAAGCTATCACTGAATCAATTTTAATAATGACGTCTGAAAATTTATGTTTAATTTCTGATAATATTCTCTCATATTCGCCAATGGTTGTTGTGCTAATCCAAAAGAATAGATCATATTCATATCCAATTTCATAAATAGTTTGTACATTCTGATGCTGTTTCAAGTATGCTAATAATGTTGGAGGTAATTTATTTGTTTGAATAAATATCCAATGTTCGTCGTATAATAAAGCAGTATTTACAACAGGCATATATCCATGCAATACTCCATTTTTTTCTAATCGTTTAATTCTGTTATTAGTGGCATCAGGAGACAATTTTACCCTCTTTGATAGATGGAGGAGAGATATTCTACTATTTTTTACTAATGACTTTATCAGTTGAAGATCAATATCATCAATCTCAATTTTTTCTTTTGTCTCATCTACTCTACCTACAGGTGCTAAAACCATCTCTTGCTTCAGATCGGCAAATAAAAGAGGGGGTAAATGTGCATATTTTATTTCTTTTAAACAATTCAGAACAGAAAAATCCAAGAGGAGTGTTAACTCTTTTATTTTTTTAATTGTTTCATTTAGTTCTAACATTGAAGAATAAACAAGATCAATTTGATAGTCCCATTTTCCGCTACACTTCATAACTTTTATGACGGTTTTATATGATTGCAGAAACTCAACAAATTTTATTTCTTGCTCTGACTCTTCAAATTTTGTTTGTAAAAGTAAAATATTCCAATGAAATCCTAAACAATTAAGATTAACTACAGAAGTATAACCTAAAATTAGGCCATTTTTTTCCATGCGCTGGATACGATATTTAATTGTGTCTTTGGATAGTTCTACTTTTTTAGCTATAATACTAATCGGAACTCTTGCATTTTTGTAGAGTTCATAGAGTATTCTCTTGTCTTTTCTATCTAATTTAAGCTTCTCTTTGTACTCAAATACCGTTTCAGTTCCGAATGTAATTGGCATAATATAATCTATTATAAGACATAATATATAAATGTTTCTATTAAATGATGAAAAATTGCTAAAACATTTCTTATACTTTGTTAACTACTACTCATACATGACAAATACGTGGGAAGTAGCTAACACGAAAAAATACTTTACCAATCCAGAAATGAAGTACGAAGAGGAGCAAGTATGGTTTCCTCTATCAGAAGATATTCTTAGTTGGGATAACGATTTTCACGAGTTGATGCTTCGGGATCACATTAGAATGGTTGCCTACAAAGCAGCTATCAAAGAAGCTGTTAAACCAGGTATGACTGTTGCAGATATTGGAACAGGTACAGGCATTCTTGCATTATGGGCTTTAGAAGCTGGTGCTAAAAAAGTTTATGGAATTGAGGTAAATAAAGACCGAATTCCTCAGGCTCTAGAAAGAATTAATAGGGCAGGACATGCAGATAAATTTGAAATTTTTAATGCTTTATCCTATGATGTTAATCTTCCAGAAAGTGTTGATGTTGTAATTTCAGAAATACTGGGAAACTTAGCAGATAATGAGGATATGACCCCCATCTTAGCAGATGCTAGAAAAAGATTTCTTAAAGAAGATGGAATGATGCTTCCTGCAAAAGTACAAACATATCTGACTCCAATTAGCTCAGAAAAAGCACACGAACAGGTAAGAAATAAAGTTTGTAGCAGAATAAATGGTCAATACAAACTAGACGATTTGTTAGATACGCTTGGAGTTGAAAACCAATTTAACTTATACTATGATTGCATTATCCCTGAATCTGCTTATTTGAGTGAACCTCAAATTGTAAAAGAGTTTAATCATGATGGCCATGATGAATCAGAATATCAAGTAAGAGCAACATATAGAGTAACTAAAGACGGCCTCTTTACTGGATTTAAAGGTAGTTTCTCCGCTGAACTTTCAGAGAATGTTACTTTAGACATTGGTGGTAGCGATATTGAAGAAAGGAAAACCTCTGACTGTTGGAAGCATTGTTACTTACCAATTGAAAATCCTATTGAAGTAAAAGAAGGAGACAAGATTGAATTAGTCTATTCTAGATTTTATCCCAAAGAGAAAGATTGTGCATTTAGACAAGCGTATGCTTGGGAAGGAACTGTAAAACGAGATGGTAAAACCGTTGCTGAGTTTGGCCAAAGGATGGGTGAATCAAAATGACTTACATCTTAGGTTTAAACTCTGCATATCACGAATCTTCAGTTTGTTTGATTAAAGATGGAGAAATGGTAGCGATAGCTGAAGAAGAAAGATTTAACAGAAAGAAACATGGAAAATCTACAAGAGTTAGTAATCCTGATGAACTGCCAATAAATGCTCTTGATTACTGTTTGAAAAAAGCTGGCATTACTCTTGCTGATGTACATTATGTTGGCTATTCGTTAAATCCAAAAATAAGATTAGACAGAAATACAAAACATCAACATCCATATGATGTTACTGTAGATGATTTTGGATCTAAAGAAGGAGAAGAATTATTTTATCAGAAAAACTTAGAAGTAGAAAATAAAGTAAAAGACCTTGGGTTTAATGGAAGATTTCTTTACTTAAATCATCATGACTGCCACGCAGCCAGTTCATATTTTGTTTCAGAATTTGATGAAGCAGCAGTAATGGTTTTAGATGGAATTGGTGAATTTGAATCTACTACATTGTATAAAGGAACCGGAAACAAATTACAAATAATACAAAGTCTTGAATTCCCAAATTCATTAGGATTTTTGTGGGAGAAAATTTCCAAATATTTAGGATTTAGTGAATACGATGCTTGTAAAGTAATGGGTTTAGCTTCTTACGGAGATCCTAGCATTTACCAAGAGAGATTTAGAAAATTAATAAGTGTAAATACAGATGGAACTTTTACAATGGATGATACAATAATCCAGTTTAGAAATGAAGATTATTCTGGTTTAGAAAGTCTATTTTGTTTGGTTAAAAGAAGTGAACCAGTCAGAAAAGTTGGTAAAAGAACTCAAGATTATACCGATCTAGCAGCTGCTCTTCAAGAAGTTACTGAAGAAGTTGTCATCAAATTAGCAAGAACAATAAAAGATGAAACCGGAGCAAAGAATTTATGTTTGTCTGGCGGAGTTGCTCTAAATTGCGTTGCTAATGGGAAATTGTTAGAAGAAAGAATCTTTGAAAATGTGTTTATTCAGCCAGCAGCACATGATGCCGGTACCGCAATGGGAGCAGCATTTTACATTTGGAATCAGTTTTTAGATAGACCAAGAAGGTATGTTTTTGATAATGTTTGCTTGAGTGCTGAATTTTCTGATGAAGAAATAAAAAAGACTTTAGGTAAAAATGGTTTACATTACCAATATGCTGGTGACGTTGAACATAAAACTGCACAATTGCTTGCAGATGGCAACATTATTGCGTGGTTTCAAGGAGCAATGGAAATTGGACCACGAGCATTAGGCAACAGATCAATTCTTTGTGATCCAAGAAAGAAAGATGCAGTAGCTTTGCTAAATCATAAAGTTAAACATCGGGAACCATTCAGACCATTTTGTCCGAGCGTTCTTGCAGATAAAGCATCAGAATGGTTTGATCTAAATGAAACTATTCCATCTCCAGCAAAGTATATGTTGAGCACATTTAATGTTTTGGATTACAGACAAGGAATAATCCCTGCTGTAACACATGTAGATGGAACTGCAAGAATTCAAGCTGTTCAAAAGGATACAAAGTATTACAAATTAATTGAAGAATTTGAAAAACTAACTGGCGTTCCGGTAGTTTTGAATACTTCATTCAATGATCAAGAACCAATAGTTTGTACTCCTCAAGATGCTGTAAAGACATTTCTGAAGACAAGGATTGACTATTTGGTAATTGGAAATTTTATTGTTTCACGAGGTGGAGAAAATGAGTAATCCTGACTCGTCTATATTATTTGAGCCAGTTGCAGATGCTTATGGTAGTCGGCTCGCTTTAGTTTTTGGAAACGAGTTTGCTAAAGGAGAATGTCCATTTTATACAGCAAAACAATGTAATCACTGTGATATTGGTGCAGGAGAAGGAACACAATTCATGTATAAGATGAATAAAGAAAGATTGGATTTTTTTAAAAACCACTATCAAGATGTTTTGGAAGGAATTGAGCATTTGGTAATCTATAACTCTGGTTCAACATTAAACAGAAGAGAGATGTCACAAGAGACTCTTGGAGAAGTATTAGGTTATGTCTCTTCTTTAGAACATTGTAAAGTTGTCTCTTTAGATTCAAGAGAAATGTATGTGACAAAAGATAGTCTTGATTATGTTGTTAGCTCTTTGAGAGAAGATCAACAAGCTAGAATAATATTAGGAGTTGAATCTCAAAGTGATGAAGTAAGAATTGGAAAATTGAATAAAAGAATGACAAAGAAAGGAATAGAGAAAGCATTTGGTATTGTTGGTCAATATAACGGGAAAGTGGCAGTCGATGTTAATATAGTTTTCCAACCACCAGAATTAAGTGGAGAAGTTGCTATCTTGGAAGCAGTTGAGACGTTGAAGTATGGATTAGAATTGGGAGAGAGATACAACGTTCCTGTAGATTTTAACTTTCATCCGTACTATCCGTCAAAGAGGAGTAGAGCAATGTATCCAGATCATCCACGTGCCAGTTTAGAAGATTCAAGTGAAGCACTTAGAAGAATGAAAGCAGAGATTGAAGCACAGGGAAGTAATGCTAAAATCTTTATTGGTTGGCAGGATGAAGAACATGACCAGCAACAAGAACTTAGAGGAGTAGAATTAGAGCAAGGAATGCCAAGATTTGATAGATTTAATGTTACTCAAGATATTAGTTTTTTAAGAGAATAAAAGGCGCCGAGATTATTGTAGTTAAAGAATAGTTTTTAGAAATTGTCCCCCTATTATTTTTTATTTATTTAGGAACTCCCCCTCGTTACGTTGGCAAAAATTTTGGAGAGCGTAGCGAACCGTTTATACAATGATATATTCAGTTGCGTAGCAATTGTTTTTCGTTTTTTACTCGTATAAACGAAGGCACCAGTTGTAAAGTTTTTCGGAAATGAGTGTAACGAATGCACCTGAAAGGCAGTAAGAAAATTTCATATAACAAATAACAATACCAACTTTATAATTACTTTCTCTTCATCAAGAT
>CAYJUR010000089.1:0-5100 GCA_964373405.1 uncultured Methanosarcinales archaeon
ATGTTCTAGTTCAAACATAACTGACGAATCGAAAACCAAGCTCATGTTCTATACCCCTTCTCTTTTCTTATCCATGCAATGTCTTTTTTCATTTCTTTAATATCATCACTACTTAAAATTTGCTCACCACTTAGGATAGTTTCCCAGAATTGTTGAGATTCTAACTCATAATTGGCTATCATTTTTTTAAGCAATTTACCCATAGGAATATGATTTTTAACTGAAAGTACTTTAAATCTGTGCCAAGTTTCATCATCCACATTTTTAATAGTTTTAAGTGCCATACAAGTATTAAAATAATACTAGTATTTAAATGTTACTGAAGAATTTCTGTTTTGAGCGCAATTCGGTAAAATAAGAGGTAAAATTATCTCATTTCTGAAATAACTTCCTTTATTAATTCTTTTAGAACGTTCTGTCAAGAAATTACTCATTTTAAAAAGAAGTTCAACATATCTTTCTAATCATTCTCCATCTTTAACAACTAAAACAGTTTTTCCGTTAATTGTTTGAATGTCTGATTCTTCATAAAGATTACCTAACTTTCTAATAATACCTTCTTCAGAATTTTCATTCATTTTTATCTCACCAATAAAAAATAAAAACTATGCCCCTCTAAAAAATAATATAACCATCGCTACAATCAAAATGATTGCCAAAATACCTAATATTGTTTTCCATTCCATCTCTTTCACCAATAAAAATTAAATAAAAAACAAATTTCTACCTTACCAAAGCTAATCTACCTGCATTAATCGCTTCAATACCTTTTTTACGAGTTTTCTCTAATTCTTTTTCTAACTTCAGAGATTCTAATAACTCTTTGTAACGATTTCTGATTGTAACTTCAGTTACTCTAGCAACATCTGCAACTTCTCTTTGAGTCCTCTTCTCGCCGTGCAATAATGCGGAAACATAAAGAGCTGCTGCTGCAATTCCTGTTGGTCCTCTACCAGATGTTAAACCTGCACCATGAGCTAATTCTAAAATTTCAACAGCTTTAGATTGCGTTTTTGCACTCAATTCTAATGCAGACGAAAATCTTGGAATATAATCAGCAGGATTCGAGGGCAATATTTTAACATTCAATTCACGAGTTACAAATCTATATGTTCGTCCAATTTCCTTTCTCTCAATTCCTGAAGCTTCAGATAATTCATCAAGTGTTCTAGGAACATCGTGCCGTCTGCAAGCTGCATAAAGAGCACCAGCAACAACTGATTCCATACTTCTTCCCCTAACTAATCCTCTTTGAACAGCTAATGTATAAATACGAGCAGCTTCTTCTTCAACAGATTTTGGCAATTTTAAATATGATGAAACTCTTTTCAATTCAGCTAAAGCTAGTTTTAAATTCCTTTCAATCGCTGTAGAAATTCTGTATTGCCACTTTCTTAATCTGAAAAATTTGTCCCTATCTTTTTTACTTTTTAACTCGTACAAATCTCCAGCTCTTCCAACTTCAGTACCCAAACCTTGATCGTGTTTAGTGTATGTCATAGGCGCTCCAGCTCTCCTACCAGAACTTTCATCACCATCTTCAAAGTCCTGCCATTCTTGACCAAAGTCAACCATCTTATCTTCGATTACTAAACCACAATCTTTGCAAATAACTTCCCCTTTGTCCTTATTAAAGAATAAACTAACACCACTACATTCAGGACATTTCTTTATACTAGTATCCATTTTAACATCCCCCTAAAAAATTTACCCCCAGATTTTATGTTGAATGTGACAATCAACTGCGAATTAAATCACATTCAACATCTACTAAAGTGCTCAAATATCAAAACAATTAAGCACTTTAGTTATATACTCAAGCGTAACTACAATACATTTATTAGTCAGTAATTAGGAAAGTATATAAATCTTTGCTAATTCATTTATAAATATGTGTATCTTCTACTTCCAATAAACTTATAAAACCTCATTAACAAAACTTTTAAACTCGCATCATTTATAGAAAAAAATGCTAATTATCAATTTTAAAACATATGAAAACGGAACTGGAAAAAAAGGATATGTTATTGCTAAAAAAATCAATTCCTTTGCTAAAAAATCTAAAGTAAAAGTTGTACTTGCTGTCCAAGCAACAGATATTTATAGAATTTCTAAGGATGTTAAAACACTAATTTTTGCACAACATGTTGATTCAATAAATCCAGGTAAAAACAATGGATATATTTCTTTAGAAAGCGTTAAAGAAGCTGGAGCTAAAGGAGTATTAATTAACCATTCGGAACATTTGATGAATACTGGGGATATAGAATTTGTGATAAACAAATGCAAAAAACTTAATATGATTTCTGTAGTATGTGCTTCAGATCCTTGGATAGCCGAAGCTTTAGTCAAATTTCGCCCAGACTATATTGCAATAGAACCACCTGAGTTGATTGGAGGAAATATGTCTGTGTCTAGAGCAGATCCTCAAATAATAACAACTGCTGTTGCAAAAGTTTCCGGAAAAAAGAATTTAAACAAAGTTCTAGTTGGAGCAGGAATTCAAGATTCTAAAGATGTTTCTAGAGCTTTAGCTTTAGGTACTCAAGGAGTTTTAGTTTCTTCTTCAGTTATGAATTCTAAAACTCCAGAAAAAGTTGTGAAGGAGTTATTGAGTGGGTTTAAGTAAAATTAAAATATTAAATTAATTCAAAACTCAATTACATTTCTAACTTACAATATCAATAGCTTCGCCATCATGAATTTTTTAATTACATTAGTAAACGACACAAATATAGTGAATGTGATAATTAATCTTACAAATACATCACATTCACTATCTGCTAAAGTGCTCTAATAAGTATGAAAATTAAGCACTTTAGCTATAACGCATATTAAACTTGTCGTTTACTAATTAGTTGAGGACATCTAATAATGCATTACTTATGTCGTCAGCTACATACCCAAAAGATATATAAACCCCAAAAATTTGCTTTTGCATATGAAAGATAATGAATCAAAATCAACAAATGAACCTAATCCTAAAAAAGTTCCTTTAACAAACGAAGATCAAATGATTAGTATGTTTAAGAAAAGAATGGAAAATTTAGCATTAGCAAAAGCTTCTGAAGAAAGGCAAAATTTGAAATTAGAAACAAAAGAGGAAATTTTGTCAGAAATAAAAAAAGCCGTTCAAGAAGAAACGCAAGCAAAAAAAAAGGCAGAAGACGTTTTAGTCAAAAAAGCAATAGAAGGCGAAGATATAGAACCTAAAGAAGAATTAGAAGATTCAAGAGCGAGAATTCTATCAGAACTTAAATCAATATATCATAGTGATTTGATTTAAAGAATTTGGAAATGAGAAAAGTAAAAGGTGATATTATGAAAATATATGTTGTAGGAGATTATGGTGCAGAACACAATCTAATAAGAAGTGTTCACAAAACTTATGATAGTGCGTTAAAAGCATGAAATAAAATAAGAAAATATTTACTGCAACAAGCTAAATTATCTGTAAGCAAGAATAATGAAGATAGTTATATGTATGAAAGAATGGTTAAAAATCTTTCACACACAAATCCAAAAAAAAACAATAACTCTCCACATGAAACCCCATATATAAAAGAATATAATGTAGAAGAATAGTTTAACCCTTCTTCCCAAAAATCCTATTTAGCACGTCAATTGTAAATAACATTATTGCATACGCTTGTTCTTTTGAAGGATTAAACATTTCCTTTTTCTTATGAACAGAACTAATCCTAACATTATTTATTAAATGAATTTGTTCATTTATTCCCGGTCCTAAAGAAATTCCTTTCTCATACAATTTCGCAATAACTTTTCCTAAACCGATTCCAGGAGAAGTTTCAATTAAATCAGACTGTGTGTGATCAAAATATAATCTGTGTAAAGCTGTTTCTAAAACTCTTCCACACAATATAACTGAAGCCTTAAAACATCCAGTATCAAAACATCTTTTCATCTCCTGCATATCACTTATTATTTCATCTTCAATTTCTTTAGGCAATTCTGGCAGCTTTAAAAAATTTCTTTGAAACTCTTTTGGTTCATCACTAACATCAAGAGAAATTAATACCTCTGCAAGCTCTCCAATTTTTCTTGCGATTCGTCTTTTTTTGTCTTCTTTAGGATATGCTGATTCATAAATCTCTTCAATTTCTTTAATTAGAATCAAGGCTTTATTTGCGTGATTCAATTGATCCGGATTCATTAACAGCAAAGATATCTCATCCTTCATTCTCTTCAAATTAGTATTTGCCGTAGTCTTATAATATTGAGATTGCTGCGATTTAAAGTTTCCGATTGAAGAAAATTCATCAGTTATATGATTCAAAGATTTCTGAAACTCTTGAAGATTTTGTTTGAATTTGTCCAAAGCCATATTTATAAAGAAATGAAATGAGATTATAAGTTTTTTGTTTAATTTGTTACAAAAAAAAGCGACTTTCAGTCAACAACAAATCTGTCTTAACAAACTTGGGCGGGTGGTTGGGGGCGGAAGGGAGGGTTTCAATATTAAAAATAAATCAATAACTTCCTCTAAGCGCAGCCCTGAAAACTTTGAAAATGTTAATTTTCTAAGTTTGCTAACAAGTTAGCATAAAGGTAATTTAAAATTAAAGCATATTTTTCTCCAATTTTCCAATTCGTTGAAGAAAGCTTTAAATACCATAACAATAAATTTATATTTATGGGCAAACCAGCAGTTGGGGGACAAGCAGTTATTGAAGGGGTTCTTATGATGAACGACAACAAACTAGCAATAGCTGTAAGAAAGCCAAACAAAAAAATAGTAATAAAAAAGGAAACAATGAAATCTTTTATAAGAACTCATAAATTTTTCAAACTGCCTTTAATCAGAGGAGTGTTTATGCTTTTTGATACTTTAGTAATTGGAATTAAAGCTTTAACTTGGAGTGCGAATGAAGCAGTTGAAGAAGATACAAAACAAAAAAATAATAAAGATAATAAAGATAATAAAGATAATAAAAATAATAAAGATAATAAAAATAATAAAGATAATAAAAATAATAAAAATAATGGAAAAATTTCTTTTTGGGAAATGGCAGGAACACTAACTTTATCCATAGGAGGAGCTATCTTACTTTTTATCCTACTTCCGCTTTGGTTGACAAG
>CAYJUR010000090.1:0-5067 GCA_964373405.1 uncultured Methanosarcinales archaeon
GTGCCAACCCCAACTCCTTTTCCATTTGTAGACAAACCGAAATTTAACATGACTTAAAAAAATTTTTCATACTTATTGACCCAAGACGAAGATATATTATACATATATAATTTGAACACATCAAAAATAGTTGATGAGATTGAATTAGACTCAGAGCCGCATGAAATCATTACAGATCATAATGGAGAATATGCTTATATTGCTATTTCAGGAGATGACAAAGTAGAAATACTAGATATGTCAGATAAGGATTTGACTGAAACAATTTCAACAGGAGACTTTCCTCATTCGATTTCTTTAGATAGAAGAGAAAGAAGATTAATTGTTGCGACAAGCGATGATGTTGAATTTTACGACATTAGAGATTTTGATAATATAGAAAAGGTCAGAGAAGTAGATGTTGACTCTAAACCTCATATGTTAGCAACGGACGAATCTGGAGATTGGGTGTATGCGTCCCATCCTGACGAAAATTTTATTTCTATAATTGATATGGATGATGATTCTAATGTAACAGAGGCAGATAGTACTATTGAAACAGATGTTGGCGTTGAAGGGATAGTTGTGTCTTCGTCTGGCAAATATTTGTATGCAATTAGTCAGGAAGAAGATTATGTTACATTTTATGAAAGAGATGATGATTGGGATAACAAAGGAGATATTGAATTAGAAAAAAGAGCTCGATCAAAAAGAGGAGCTTTTGCTCCAAACGGATTATTGTTTGTCACAAACTATAATTTAGATTCCGTTTCAATCATAGATACAGGTAAAGATGAAATCATAAAAACGATAGATGTTGGTGACAAACCAATGGGAATAACATTCAATGGAAATAAAGCTTGGGTATCAAACTTTGGTTCTAAATTTGTAACTATAATAGATTCAGAAAACTTCTTAACTCAAAATGTAACTTTGCCCGACACGGGTGTAAGTAGTATTGCGTTTGGTTAAGCATAAATTTATAAATCTAGAATAACCTATTTAATATATGAAAAAGAAGGCAGTTAATGTCAATTTTGATGCACTGATTATTGGAGCAGGTATATCCGGCTTATATGCAGCAATCAAACTTCACGATAATCTCTCAACAAAAAGAAACAAAGCAAATATAGCAATAATCACTAAAGTTCATCCTTTAAGATCTAATTCAATAATCGATTCAAACGGAATAAATGCAGTTCTAAATCCTAAAGATAATTTGAAATTCTTCCAATACGACACAATAAAAGCAGGAGACTTTTTATCGGATCAAGACAAAGTTGAAGAATTAACGAAAGCATCAAAAAACATAATTGAAGATTTAGAAAAAATGGGGTTATTGTTTTACAAAAACAAAGAAAACAAAATTGATCAAAGACCCTATGCAGGAAAAGCATTTCTTACACAAAAAGATTATAGTGGTGCGACATTTCCAAGAATTTGTTATACAAGCGATCACACAGGAAAAGATATTCTTTATTTCTTGTATGGCGAAGCTCTGAGAAGAAATATAGAAATAAAAGAATTATTTGCAACCGATTTAATAACTAATGATGGACAGTGTGTTGGAGTAACAACATATGACATAAAAACGGGCGAAATAAAAACGCTCCACTCGTATGCAACAATTCTAGCAACAGGGGGTATAGGAGCAATGTATAAACACACTACAAATTCTCAAATAAATACTGCTGATGGAATTATGATGGCTCATAGAGCAGGCGCAGATTTGATGGATGTAGAATTTGTTTCATTTCATCCAACAACTTTAATTAATTCTAATCTTGAAATTGATGCGGGCTTTAGAGGAGAAGGAGCTGTTTTATTGAATAGAAGAAATGAGCGGTTTATGGCAAAATATTCAAAAAAAAGAATGGATGAAGCAAGTGATATTATTATAGCAAGGGCGATTCAAAACGAAATTGATCATAAAAGAGGTATTGATGAAGAAAATTATGTTTATTTAGATCTTTCAACAATGCAAACAAAGATAGTAAATAATCTAGTGAAAAAAATTGTTCCAGAGAATCAAAAATTGAAAGTTCATCCGTCACAAGACTTATTTTTGGGTGGAATTAAAACAGATATTAATGGAAAAACTTCTGTAAAAGGCCTTTATGCGGTCGGCGAATGTGCTTGTTCTGGAGTTCATGGGGCGTATTATCTTGAAGGTAATGGAATATTGGAGGCATTATTTTCTTCGCAAAAAGCATCTGAAAATGCATTAGATTTCATAAGGGATAGTGACAATATAAAATCTATGCCGGAAGAAGATTATGAAAATAAATTAAGAAATTATATAAATTCTTTTACTGACAAAAATGAAGGCTTTTCATGGGGAAATATTAAAAATTCCTTAAAAAAAATCATGACTGAAAATGTCGGTATTTTCAAAGACAATAAAGATTTGGAAAAAGTTCTTAAAGATGTAAGACTACTAAAAACACATTTAAACAAAGTTAGTGTTAAGGACAAATCAAAAATATATAATACTGAATTAATTGAAGTATTGCAATTAAAAAATATGTTAGATCTTTCAGAACTTATGATTGTTTCATCAATTGTTAGAGAAGAATCGAGGGGTTCTCATTTCAGAAAAGAACATGCTGAAAGAAGGGATATTAAATTTCTCAAACATTTGATTGTACATAATGACAAAAAGTTGGAATTAAAAGATATAAGTTTGGGAAATATAAGACCTGAAAAGTTAAGGTATTAAAATGGCAATGATAAAAATCTCAAGATATAATCCGGAATCTAAAAAAACAAGTATTGATTCTTATGAAATTGAAGTAAATGAAGATATAACAATTTTAGATGTACTCTTGAAAATTAAGGAAGAAATAGATGGGTCTTTGACATTTGAATATGGTTGTAAATCTGGTTTAGACGGAAGTGATGGAGTTAATGTGAATAAAAGACCTGTTCTTGCATCGCAAACAAATGTAATGAAAGTAATGAGTGACTATAAATCTAAAGAGATTATAATAGAGCCTTTATCTAATTATACTGTGATTCGTGATTTAGTTGTAGACAAATCAAGTTTATGGAATTCTTATGCCAGTATCAAACCATATTTAGTAGATAGAAAGCTAAAAAAGAATGAAAAACCTGTTGAAATAAATGCAGAAACTTTGCATAAAATTTCTAAAATAAATGATTGTAATATGTGCGGTTTATGTAATTCATCATGTGATGTATTAAAAGTTGATAATGAATTTATAGGTCCTGCAATATTGGCTATGTCGTACAAACAAATTCTTGATCCAAGAGATGGTGACCTAAAATCTAGAATTAAATCTTCTGTAAATAGTGGTTTGTGGAAATGTTCACAATTTATGTCTTGCAATGATGTTTGCCCGAGAGATATTGATCCGTCATTTGCAATTTCAGATATGAGAATTACTGATATTAAAAATAAGATTTCTTCACATGGCCCAAAGTATGTCAATAAAGGAGCTAAAGAATTTCGAAATAGTGGGAAAATTAAGTATTTCTCAAGTAATAAATCGTCAATAAAAAATAGTCAACAAATTCCTATAATTTATGATAATGTTGAAGAAGGCGAAAATTTGCGAAGGAAAAAACTTCCCTGTTATTATAAAGATCATGAAGATTATGCTGAAGGTTATTTCAAATGAAAAAGAAACATAAATTTGTGGAAAAAAGAAAATTTGTGAGGCAAAAATCTAAAGAAAGCTCTAAAGATGAATTTAAAGAAGAAAGAAAAGGATTTGGTTATGAAGATATTGTAGATAAAGAAGAAAAAAATATTGATCACGGACTAATTTTTGAAAGACTTATATCTAAATATGATGAACAAAAAAAGCCACAAACACTCAAAGATGAAATTTCAGATCTTAATCAAGTTAAACTTACTAAAGAAGTGGAAAAGCAAAACGATGATGGTGAAATTTCATTTGACAATTTATTGAAAGATGAAAAGGAGCTTAAACTTAATATTACTGATGAGGAAATAAATGAACTTTCAAAAAATAGTTCAAAACAAAGAACAAAATTGTTTTCGAGACTCGAATCTTCAGATTCAAAAAATGATATTGACAAAAAAACCTTCAAAATACAATTTATTAAAGATGAAAAAAAACCATTCATACAAAAAGTGGAGAAAATTGAAAAAAAAGATTTTATTCAAGAATTTGCCTTATTCTCTGCTTGTTCAGATTCAAAAGTTAAAGATGTTTCAATATCTGTCTGTGATAAGTTGGGAATTAGACTTAAAGAGTTCAATGATTTCTCTTCTTGTTGTTCAAATTTGTTTGATAATTTAAATCCAAACTTATCTTTAGTTATTAACGCAAGAAATATGGCAATAGCAAAAGTAAATGATTTGAACATTGTGACTATAGACAACAATTGCAGGCAATCTTTGTCAAAAGTCAAATATGATCTAGAAAATGAAGAACTTAGAAATGATGTTAATCTAACTTTGAATAAAATAAATCTCAAATTTGACCCTAATATCAAAATTAAATCTTTTGTTGAAATAATTATGGAATATACTGATCCTTCCAAATTTAAGGGTTTGATAAATCAAAATCTGTCTGCGCTTAAAATTGCACCATTTTATGGTGCAAACTTTTTTGTTCCTCAAAAATATTTTAATGGATTTCCTTATTATAAACCTGATTTGATGGAGAAACTGATTTTATTTATTGGGGGGCAAGTATATGATTTTCCTGAAAAAACTATGAATTTGTTTGCAAATAATTTACAACTTTCTTACAAAAACCAAATAAAATTAGTTGGTGAAGTTTGTAAAAATTTGGAAGGTGCCTCTTTAATAGTCACTCCTTGTGTTTCACAACAGAATTTGTTAGATACTTTGCAGAAAAAAGCGAAAAAATATTCAAAAGTCAAACCAATTCCTGTATTACACGTTTCTCAATTAGTTGGTTTGGGTATGAGAATGGGTTATAAAGAATTGGGTTTGAATAAATTAAAGATTAGCCCAAAAAAGTTGTTGAAGAAGAATGGGATGTATTTTTAAATATCGCGAATTCCCCCAGTCTGCGGACTAGTGGTCATGAACTATTGATGGATCATGTTAACTGCTGTTAGCAGGAGTTT
>CAYJUR010000091.1:0-5037 GCA_964373405.1 uncultured Methanosarcinales archaeon
CAGAATATTTTTTAATTCTTTTAAGATCTGAATCAGACAATTTTTGAATACCGAATTCCTTGATTAACCTATCGTAATCAATTTGTCCTTTAACTTCATAAGGAGTTACTATTTGTGTCATAATAAGTAATAAAAAATTGGGATTTATATAGTTATTGAAAGCAAAAATGACCTAATTTAGCAAAAACCGCCTTTCTTTATAAACCTCAGTATATACAATATATATAGTATAATAATCGAAATTATAATCTTTCTAATTAGAGTAATATTTGAGGTGATACAATGTTATCAAAAAGCGACATTGAAATCATAGGAATGCTAAGAGCAGATGGTAGAACAAAAATCCCAAAAATAGCTCAAAAAATGAAAATACCTTTATCTACATTATATGAGAAAATAAACAACAATAAAGGAATAATAACAAAACATACAACACTTGTAGATTTTAGAAAAATTGGTTATTTTGAGAAAGTGTTTATTGTTATTAAAATCTCAAACAGAGATAGATTACCTTTTCAACTCTATATGATGAAACATTTCAATATGAATTCATTGTATAAGATAAATAATGGCCACGATTTTATGATTGAAGCTGTTTTTGAAGATACACGAGAGTTTGAAAAGTTTAGGGAAGAGATTGAAGTGAAATTCGCCATAAAAGAAATTAAATCGTACAATGTATTAGATGATTTATGCCAAGAAGTGTTTTTGACAAAAGCATTCAGTTAAACAATTGTATGAAAAAGATAAAGATTTTTTGTAGAATGTTCGTGTCGACTAGCTCAATATAAATGCTGTCTTCTTGAACATAATTTTTTTTATTTTGATCTTTGAATTTGAAAACCAATTTGATTTCATTCGCTCCATCCATTAAATTCGAGCCACTAATTGTCAGAATTAGTTTATTGTTTTCAAGGTTTTTTATTTCTTTTGTTGAGACTTTTTTGTTGTTAATAAAAATATCTATACGAGATTCATCCAATACATTATCTTCAAAAACCAATTCAATGTTTTTATCTTCATTAAATCTAATTTGTTTGCCATAATTTATGTCATAGTTTATGTTAGGTCGATCTAAAACTGTGATAGGCAATATGTCAACTTTAACAAAATCCCCATTCTGAACATAAGCTTTTATATCTTGTCTACCTAATCTCTTTGGAACAAATTGTTTTTTAATGATTTTGTTTTCTAGTTCAATATTTTCGCACTCAAACAAACAAAATTTAGCATCAATTTTTTCATTACCTAAGTATTTAATATCACATTCAACATTAAGTTTTTCATAAACATAAATTTCATTGTCATATATTTTACATTCGAGATTTACATCATCCCAGTCTTTACTTTTCTCAAATTCATAACTGAAGTCTACATCGTCATAACTCAAAATTTTTTCTCCTGCTACAGCTACAAAATTAGAAGAACTTTCGTCCCACAAAGTTTTAATTTTTACAGGAATAGTATATTCATATTTTTCACTCAAATCATCTTTTACTTTTACAATAAAATATTCTTTTTTTCTTTCATTCGGCCCCAATAAAACCAATCTTTTATAATTTCCTTCAATATTCATTGACTCTGTAACAATCAATCTGATTTCTATTACTTGATAAAAATCTTCGACATTTTCTAAAATAACTTCAACTGAATTATATGATCCTAATCCCACTTTGTCTTCTTGAATGTTTGCTTTTATTTTAATATTAGGTTTAAAAGTGTCACCAATATTTTTAGCGTTAACATCAAATTTAATCTCGTCTGGAGTTATCTTATCGCCATTCCACTTGTAAATTACACTCGATTCTGAAGGATCTAAAGAATCTTTAAGTTTTATGTGACTCAAGTCAAGCCATCCAATTTGCCCATACGTTATATCTATGGGAATCCAGCCGTATTCGGGGATGTAAACTTCTGCCCATCCATGAGGTCCCCAATTTGTGTCAAACTGATCTGAAGATGTATATACAAGTCCAGAAACAAACCTTGCTGGAATTCCTAAAGCTCTAGACATTGCGATAAACAAATTTGTAATTTCGTCACAAACTCCTCTTCTGTTTTCTAAAACCCAAGAAGCTTCTTTTGATGATTTTTCGGTAACTGTGTCTAACGAATATTTAATATTTTGTTCTACCCAATTCGCAAGGTCAAAAATGATTTTGTAAGTGTCTTGTTCTCCTGAAGCTAATTCTTCTGCGAGTTTTATTACTTCTTTGTTGTCTGAGTCAATTATTCCAGACGAATCTATGTATTGCAAATATTCATTAGGAATGTCAAAAGGATATTTTGATTCTTTTACTTCATATATTTTGTTTGATGTTTTGATTTTTGACGATTCTTTAAATTTGATTTGTTCATTACTTAACTTATCCCAATAAAAGTAATGATCTGTTCCATAGGGGTCGGATTCTGTGTTTATAATGTATTGTCTTTCATCCTCTCTTGGATATAATGTTAAATTTGATCTTAGATCTTCAACATTTCCATTTATTTTAATATTTGTTGAGATGTTAATATCAAATTCACCTTCAGTCGATTCGTAAAGCCAGTCTTGTTGAGCGGAGACTAGAGGGACTAATACTAAAATAAGAATGATGTATATGGAAAGTTTGTTCATATTTCTTAATCAATTCACCTAGTTTAAAAAACTTGTTCTAAGCAAACCTTTTTAAACACGCTATTTTTATTGGGATTCAGCGGAGTGGTAGCAGTTTGGAGTGCTCGCCGAAAAAGAGAGATTCGTCTCTTTTTTGTGAAAGGCTCATAAGGATTCCAAATTTGCTTTGGACTCTTCGGTTACCCGGAGAAATGTAACATTAGGTGCATTTCAGGTTAAGATCGTTGGTTCAAATCCAACCTCCGCTACTCAAAGTGGCCGCAGAGCAATCTGTGGCCCTTTCTTTATTTTAGCACTTACCCACTGGACACCTACGCGCACAGAACTTATAAAGAAGTATTTCTAATTAAAAAAGAGCACGCAAAACTCTTAACAAAAAGCTTTCCATCTGCGATGTAAACCTTTTTTGTGAGTTTCGCTAAACGCTCTTTTTTAAGAAATATTCCAAGATTTCTAAAAATTGAGAAATCTTGGAGGATCAAAAATGGTAAAACAAATAACAATTCCTGAAATAAATGAAGACTTGGCTTACTTGTGTGGAGTATTAGCGGGAGACGGCTATGTTAAGATAAAGTACGATGGACATAAACATTATGTTATAAATTGCGGAGGAAATCCTGAAAATGAAGTTGAGTTTTACAAATATGTTATTTCCCCATTATTTAAAGAATTATTTGATCTTGATGTTGTTCCTAAAAGTTTAGGTCGGACATACGGAGTCCTGGTTCATTCTAAGCTACTCGTAGAATTTTTATTGAATGAAATTGGCATAACAGAAAGTCCAAAAAATGATTTAAGAATCCCTAAAATATTTTATAATAACAAAAACCATTTATTTAATTTTATTAGAGGTGCCTCTGATACAGATTTTTCCATATTTTTAAGGAGAGGTACTTATCCTGTAATTACTGGAGCCTCAAAGTGTCGCGAATTTATGGCAGAGATTGCAATTATACTTGAAAATGAAGGCTTTAAAGTTGTCAGGCAATTTGATTATAAAGTTTATGACATTAGAAATAAAAAAGGTTATTTTTTTACAAATAGAATTCACATAAATGGCCACAAAATGCTCTACAAGTGGCTTAAACTAATAGGAACATACCAACCAAAAAATGTTGAAAGAAATAAAAATAACCCTCACTTTTATAAACACAACTTTGATTTATATCCATATGACGTATCTAAAATCAATGCTGATAATCTTTCTGATTCTAATCCTAATCCCCTTCACTCTAGCCCAAGAAATCAAAATAAAATCTTTTGTTAACGATTACGCAGATATAATTAGCCCTGAAGAAGAGATAGAGCTAAATTTGATTTTAACAGATTTATATAATAAAGATATTGCAGAATTTTCAATAGTAACAATCGTATCTTTGGAAGGCAAAGATATAGAATCGTATTCTTTAAATCTTGCTCAAGAAGTTCTTGGAGATGAAAAAAATAATGGTTTGTTATTGCTTGTATCTTTAGAAGACCATAAATATCGATTTGAAGTTGGACGTGGATTAGAAGCAAATTTAAATGACGCAAAAGTTGGAAGAATCGGAAGGGAAATATTAGTTGAAAATTTCAGGAATGAAGAATATGGTAAAGGGATTGTTGAAGCAGTAAAAACTATTAGTGGAATTTTGTCAGGAGATATTGAATATGAAGAAGTTAGCCCTAATAATAGCACCAAATCTACAATTGCAACTTTCGTTATAATCTATTTAATCTTTTTTATAATTTCTATAGTAATATCTGCTTTAAGGAAAAAGAAACAAGGCGATGATTATTATAATTCTGCTTTAGGAGGAGCAATTCTTCTTGGAAGTTTGGGAAGGGGAGGAAGAGGCGGTAGTGGTGGTTTTGGAGGATTTGGTGGGGGTAGTTTTGGAGGCGGAGGAGCTTCGGGAGGGTGGTAATATGACTAAAATAGGCAAAAAAACTAAAGAAGAACTTTTATTATGTCCCAGATGTAAAATAGAAATGAAAAAGTTAATTAAGAACGATGTAGTTCTTGACATATGTACAAAATGTAAAGGCATGTGGGTCGATAATGGAGAGCTACACAAATTAGCAAAAATTGCTAATAATCGAAAGGTATAAATCCTGAGGGATGTAAATGAAATGAATATCCCGAAATGTTTTGATTAAACTTTTTTGAAAAGTTTAGGAGACGAGAAAATGAAAAAATTAAGTGGAAGCCAAAAATGGCTTATTGGAATTGGGGTGATTTTAGTTCTACTCGTATTATGGTTTGCAGGATCATATAACGGACTTGTAAAAAGCGATGAAACTATAAATGAGAAATGGGCAAATGTACAAACAGCGTATCAAAGGAGAGCGGATTTAATACCTAATCTTGTAGAAGTTGTAAAGCAATATGCTGAACACGAAGAAAGCATATTTATTGCAGTTACAGAAGCAAGATCCGC
>CAYJUR010000092.1:0-5034 GCA_964373405.1 uncultured Methanosarcinales archaeon
TTTAATTTCGTTGGAGATGTAATAATAACTCTCTTTCCTCCTGATTTAACAAACTCAATAGCAGCTTCAATTTTAGGTCCCATACTTCCTTTTGGAAATTGACCTTCTAATAAATATTTTTCAGCATCCCTCACATTTAATCTTCTCAAACTTTTCTGATTCGATTTTTTGTAATTCACATAAACAGAATCTTCGCCTGTCAAAATTATAAATAAATCTGCATTTAAAGATTTTGCTAAACAAGATGATGCAAAATCTTTGTCTATCACAGCTTCAACACCTTCATATTTATTTCCTTTTTTAATAATTGGAATTCCTCCTCCGCCTGCACAAATAACTAATGTATTTTTGTCTGACAAATATTTGATTGTTTCCGTTTCGATTATTTTTATTGGTTTCGGAGATGGAACAACAACACGATATCCCTTTCTATCTTTTTCTTTCTGATAAACATAAGGTTTTTTTGTTTTTAATATTTCAGATTTAGTATAAAAATTGCCTATAGGTTTTGACGGGTTTTTGAAAGCTTTGTCTTTGCTGTCTACTAAAACTTGTGTTAATAATGAAGCAACACTATGTTTCATATTATTTTTTTGAAATTCGTTTAAGAAAGATTGTTCTAATATGTATCCAATCTCCCCTTCAGATTCTGCAACACACACTTCTAAAGGAAGTTTGTAAGCTTTACCTAAAGATTGTTCTACACGGATTACACAATTCCCTACTTGAGGACCATTACCATGCGTTAATACAATTCTATATTTTTTTAATAAAGGAACTATTTGTTTTGCAACTTTTTGTGAATTCTTTATTTGAGTTTCTACGTTCAACTTTTCTCCTGATCTTAGAAGGGCATTGCCACCAAGAGCGATTACCATAGTGTGTCTGCTTTTCATTTAATATCAATATCTATGCATTTGGGTTTTTATAGTTTGCTATTTAATGGTCAAGTCAAGGCGTGTGTGTTGTAGTGGTAGAACCATAGTGTGAAGAATGTTTGGGCTCCTTCAAGGGTTTGGAAGGTGCTGAACCATTTGATTCTTCTTTTTACTTCTCTGTTGACTCGTTCTATGAAACTATTTTTTCCAATTCCGCTGTCAACAATGTGTTTTCTGCGGTAAACGCGCCAGTGCCATCCCATTACTTTTTTGATTGCTGCAGCGTATCGGTAGAGTCCATCGGTGATTATTTTTTCTGGTCTTCCTCCTGCGATTTGTTTTGCTTTTTGCAAAACAAGTTTTGCATCTTCAAAGAATCTTCCTTTACTTATGTTCCATGCAGGATTTGTCTTGTTTCTTTGCAGTATATGATCCATAACCAGTGACCTACTCCTTTAATTTTAATATATGTTTCGTCTGCGTGCCATGTTTGTAAATTGTTCATTTTATCGTCGATAAAATGTTCTGTTTTACTTTGTAAAACCCATTGTCTGATGGTTTCATAGCTTACATGTATGCGGAATATTTTTTCTAGAATGTTTTTTATACCTCTGTAAGAGGCAGCAACTCGTAATGAAGTGTAGAGTTCTACAGCAAAAGTCATGACATCGCTAAAATAATTTCTTCTTGGCAAATCAGATGTCCAGACAAATCTGAAACCGCATTTTCTGCATTCATATTTTTGAATTCCTTGCTTGTTTTTACCATCTCTAGTAGAAATTTTCTGCTCCGCATTTTTTGCACCATGGCAAAAGCGAACCTTTTTTATAGCTAAAGCCACTCAAATCTGTTTGTATCATTTTAGGACCTCCCGAATGGCAATCAGTCTACTTTGACCAATTTCGTTGCCATTCGGCTTATTCTCACAGAAACAGAAATTTAACCTTTCCCACTTAACTTGACTTTACCGAAATTAGAAAAACTCTTTAATAGATTGCTTTGAAAAGTGGACTTTAAGGGGTTTTTCAAAGCCCTTTATAGACTTTCTACTTACCATAATCTCTACTATAATGGTGTGCATCACAAAATACGCTTCCATCCATAAAAAAAGGCCCAATATCGCCGCGGAATATGACTTTTAATAAATTTGATTCATCTCTTCCTCTAAGCCCACTGCCAACAGATCTATGAGACCTATCTTCTGTATCAGCAGTATACTTTAATTGAACGGCATATAAATCAATGTCAAAATCATTCATCCCATTGTTATAGGAATATTGAATTACTTTATTTAATATGTCTATGGCTAAATCTCCAGAGCCATATCGCATATCCCTACCTATCTTCTGGAGAAATTCATTTATCTGTGCAGAATTCCAATGAATACTCCTAAAATCTGGGTGATCTAAAATCTTTAAGAATTTTCTGTTTGCTTCAGACTCAGCAAAGACAATCTCCCCTAAATACTCCGGAGTCTCAGCATTTATATCCTGCATGGCCTCATTACGAAGTTTTCTGTACATATCCCTTCTGCTCATACCTGCCCCATAAACAGCATACATGTTATCAGGAGTTAATGTTTTATCAACAACTTCCGATGTAGAACCTTTGCTACTTGAATCAGATTCAACATTGGCTAATAGTCCTGCAAATCCAACAATAATAACAGCGCATCCTATTAAAGCATTCCTTTGTTGGGTGGCGCTCTTTGCTTCAGGTTGTTCACCAAGAAATTCCATAATATTTTCTTCATTCTCTGCCAAACTTTCAAGATTCGTATCATATATAACTTTGCATCCCTCTTTTCCATTAATTTTTTCTGCAACCCTGTTATAAATTCTTTGGTCACTAAAATAGAAGGTGCAGTTGTTAGTACCTTTATAACTTGACTCTCCTACTTCACCAAGATTTAGAAAAACAGAATTACTTGCACCAACTGCCTGATCAGCGCCGACATTGCCACAGTTTAGAATGGCAACATGTCTTGCTTTTTTCGCCTGTTTGTCTCCAACATTTTTATAGTTTACTATTGCAATTCTTTCTGCTCTTGTCGCTTGCGCACTTCCCACATCACTATCAAACACAAGTAAGGTATCTAAAGACTCCCCGCCAACTAAATAACTGCATAAATGATGATGTGGAGTGCTTATATTAAAGCGAAACCGTTTATGTTGTGAAAACGAATTCTGTGCAAGTCTGCTTAGAAAAATTCCAGTATATCCTCCATCTGATAGACGTTCTTTAGAGACTTTTTGAATAAACTCATTCAGCTCTTCCGGTGTGTGAAGAGAAAGTTCAAGTTGAGAAATTCTTTCATGGATCTCGTCAGCGGTATGAGCTTCTTTCAATATTCTTTTGTTATCTTTGTAAACTTGAAAAGTGGTTTCAATTGGTGACATATACTTTTGATATTATCAAAAGTATTTAAAGATTGCCCTGCCTTGGTCAAGTCAAGGCGTGTGTGTTGTGGGAATGCGGAGTTGATTACTGCTCCGCACGAAATCGAAGATTTCGGCGCACGAAAATCGTTGATTTTCTGTGCTTCGATCGCAGATTTTACGTCGAACATCCTGCATGCGCAAGAAAGCAAAGCTTTCTGCGCGCCAAAAAGGTCTACATTTTTGTGCGAATCGGATGTTCTCCTGTTAAGACTCCAAGGCCCACAAAATTGGAAATTTTGGGGCACAAGAAACTTGTTTCTTTGTGCATTCCCACTTAACTTGACTTTATCCTATTCAATAACTATAACTTCAACCCAACTTAAAGTCTCTGATAGATATATAAAGAACAAACACTTACATATTTGTATGAAACACATAGTTAAATACGGAATATTTGTTTTATTGCTAGGAATTCTCATAATTAGCGGTTGCATCAGAATTGAGAGTACAACAGAAAATCAAGATCCAAAAGAAAATACAGTAATAGATACAGATAATCAAGTTGTTGAGAATAATGAAGATAGTAGTGTTGATTTTGGTTCTTTATACAATATAATGCAGGAAATAAAGTATGAGACAGATCCTCTCAAATTTGCAGAATTACAAACTCAGCTAGATCTCCAATTAAAACCATATGTTCAGCCCTACTTAGATGAAGGCTGTGAATTAAATACTGAAGGAAACGTGTTCTGCCCGGAAGATTCACAATTTTATTTGAACAACGATTTTAATTGTTATGGAGCTTTAACATTGAGGCCCGAAGCACTAGCGTTTGGTTTCCCTCTCTTTAATTGTTTAGTTAGAGGAACTAATGACGCACCAGATTATGATTATTTTTATTGTAAAGGAGGAAGACTACATACTTGTCAGTCTTACGTTATTTATTCAAGGGCACTAAGACCAGATAATAGTGGAGCAGATTCTTTGTCAGTATTTGCTCAACTTAATAATAATGTTCAATTGCTAAAATTATTAGATGCAAAGAAAATTGACTCAAAAGAAAAAGCTATGGCCTTTGTTCTTCTGACATTAGATGTTTCAAAAGATCTTGTGGTAGATGGTAAAAAGATTAAAGAAGGAACATCTGTTAAAGAAGGAGATCATTATGTTGTTACTGTGTATGCAATGGATAAAAACCTTGGTTGTTATGATACTGTCAATTATATGGAACTAAGATATAGTGTTGCATATAATGGGGATTTAGAGTTAATACCTGATGGAGATTATGTGGGTAAAATAGTTTACACAAAAAAGTTACCTGGAACTATTTGTGTGGATTAGAGAATAAGAAAGATATTCAAAACTTGAATACGTTTTTGGAAGAGAATCTAAAATAAGAAAAGTTTTATGATCAATCAAAACAATTCAACAATCCTCTACCTACATTTCTTCATACTCTCTTCTAAAATATCTATACAAAGATCTATCTCTCTCTTTGTAACATCTAGTGGAGGAAGAAATCTTATTGAATGAAATCCTGCACCTATTACTATCATTCCCTGTTTAATACACTCCTTCAAAATCTTATTTCTTCTCTCTATTGTATCAATATCTATTTTATCCATTAATCCAATTCCTGATGCGTTGGAAACAAAAGAAAACTTATTCTCTAACTCTTTTAATCTACTAACAAAGTATTTCCCAACTCTCTCTGCATTCCCAAGAAGATTTCTTTTCTGTATTATCTCAATTGTCTTATAACCAACTGCGGATGC
>CAYJUR010000093.1:0-4988 GCA_964373405.1 uncultured Methanosarcinales archaeon
TGCGCCTAATTATAATCTTAAAGGAATTCCTTTCATTTCCCACTCAGAAAATTTCCATCCAGGAGAATGTTGTTCGTCGTCATCAATAATAACATTTAAATCCGAATGTTCGTTTAACATATTTTTGATTTCTACACATTTTTTAAATAATGCATCTTTAGTTCCTTCAAATATTATTGGAATTAGTACACATTTATTTTCTGCGACTTTTGGTGGTAGAACTAATCCTTTGTTATCGCTGTGATACATAACCATAATTCCTATACTTCTTGTACTTAAACCCCATGAATTTTGCCAAACGTGTTTTATTTTTTCGTCTTTGTTTATAAAAGTTATATCAAACGCTTTTGAAAAATTCTGTCCTAAACTATGTGATGTTGCGCATTGAATTCCTTTACCAGCAGGTAGAAATGTTTCAATCGAAGTTGTATACTCTGCACCCGCAAATTTCTCATTTTCAGATTTAACGCCTTCCCAAACAGGAACCGCTAATAATTCTTCGTATACTTTTTTGTATAAATGTAATATGGCTCTAACTTCAATATCCGCATCTTCTTTATTTGAAAACGCAGTATGCCCTTCCTGCCATAAAAATTCTCTTGAACGTAAGAATGGAACAGGATTTTTGAATTCCCATCTAACAACATTGCACCATTGATTTATTTTTAGTGGAAGGTCATTATAACTTCTAATCCATTTTTTGAATGATGGATACACTATTGTTTCAGATGTAGGTCTAACAGCTAATCTTTCGCTTAGCTCAGTATCTCCAGAATGAGTAACCCACGCAACTTCTGGAGTAAATCCTTGAACGTGCTCTTTTTCTTTTAATAAAAGAGATTCAGGAATGAATAGAGGAAAATATGAATTTTTAACTCCTCTTTTCTTAATTTCTTTGTCCATAAAAGATTGTATTATTTCCCATATAATATAAGATCTTGGTCTAAACACATAACACCCAGAAACGTCAGTATATTCAATAAGCTGTGCTTTAGTAATAACTTGAGTATACCATTCACTAAAATCCTCTTCCTTCTTTATGGTTATTCCTTGTTCTTGTGCCATTTTTAATCTTAGGATATATTGATGTTTATATTGTTTGCTAGGAAAATCTTCACATAAATCTTTATATACAATGCTTTATGTTGAATGAATGTGGGCTCATAGTTTAGCTTGGATAGAATGAGGGGCTTCGGACCCCTAGACCCCGGTTCAAATCCGGGTGAGCTCGTTTTGTTCCGAGCGAAGCGAGGATGATTTTGGTCAAGCTTTTGCTTTAGCAAAAGGTTGGTGGTCATCCGGGTGAGCTCGTTCTATTTTTTGAGATAAACCTCTTAAATAAGGTAACACAAAACTTATATATTCGAAATTGCCTTCTAATACATGAAAAAGTTTGCTTTGTGGGTTTTAATATTTGTGTTTATATCAACAATCGTTCTAGCAGACGAACTTAAAATTACAGATATTGATGCCATTGTGAATGGGAATTTGATTAACAATGTTGATTCTAATAACATGGATTTAGAAGTACGACCTGGGGATAGAGTTGACTTAATTATAGAATTCGAAAATGAACACAGGCCATCAACAAACATAGATATACAAGTTTTGGATTTATTTATTTCATTAGATAATCTTATTTTAAGTTCAGAATCAATGAATTTTGATATAGATGCGGGAGAAGAAGTTACAAGAAAACTAACTTTTACAGTTCCTGATTTAAAAGAAAATGCATATGCTCTTAAAATAGAAGTTGAAGGAAGAGATGATGATAATCATATACAAGAAGATATAGAATTTATTAATTTAGTATTGAAGGATAACCAAAACATTTTTGTAGAAAAAATATCCAAACCCGCAAATCAAATCACAGCGGCTTCAACATCTGAAGTTAGGGTAAGATTTGCTGAGAATCCATATTCAAATGTTCAAAACAAAGAATCCAATTTTCCGTATTTGTTAATTTCTTTAATTGTATTCTTTATGTTTATTCTCGTCTTGTTAATTTTGTTTGTGATAAATAAAAATAAGCAATAAAAATTAATTATTCCCAGATTCATAAAGAACTAAATCATGACCTATTCCTGTTGTAGGATTTATTTTGTAGAATACGATGTCTCCTACAAAGAGTTTTTCTTTTACTCCTTCAAATCTTCTTTCTCTGAATGTTTTTAAGTCTCTTATAAAACCTCTATATGTGCCGTCGAGGTTATTATTGAATCTTTCAATTCTACCTTTATTATAATTTTCTTCATAAAAAGTCCAGTCTGTTTCAATTTGTTCTTCTGAAGTTCTTTTCAAAGTATATGAAGATGGTCTTGCAAAACCCTCAATTTGTTCTTCTTCAGCAGCCCAAACCCTAATTACATCATTTTTATTTGTAACTTCATAATTAATTAAGTCATCATCTCTGAAAACAGTTGTAGTATTAAAACTGCTTACAACAAAAGTTTCAATGTTTATTATTTTAAAAAATGTAAGTCCATTATTTCTTGTAACAGAATCTCTAACTCTTCCTTGTTTTACGGATGTTAAAGGTTTTGTTTCTTCAGCTAATTCTTCGGGTACTTCTATAGTTTCGGGTAGAATAACAACTTCTTTAGTAATCTCAAGTTCTGTAACAACATTATTTATTTCATCAACTTCTTTTACTTCTTCTATAACTGGTTCTTGTTTATCTTCAACAACTGGTTGAGGAGCACAAGCCACTAAAAACAGACTTATTATCAACATAGTAAACATTATCTTTTTCATAAAAATCCCCCCATATGAGTTCTTTATGATAATTGTTGTATATAAATTTATGGTAGAAAAGGTTTATAAATCACTCTTTTTTTAATTCAATTAAAGCCTTGTGCTTGGCACAGCCCCGTAGAAATAATATTAGTTTATTGTTGCGGTTTGTAGCGGCCAATCATTCAACCCTTTGGAGGTTGAGACCTCGGTTCGAATCCGAGCGGGGCTATAGACCCTTTTCCGTAAGGAAAGGGTCTTCTTTTTATCTCCAAAAAAGCCTAAATTTATATAGAAAAAGTATTACATTGAATATATGAAATATTTATTTATTTTAGTGCTATTGTTGTTAATTCTTTCAGGATGTAAAATCAATTATCAAGACAATTGTAAGGGAGATGAATGTGTTATTAAAAATGTCTGTGAGAATAATTCTGATTGCATTGTAAGTTGTGGTTGTAATTGTGTTTCAACAGATTCAGTGTGTCCAACAAATACCGCAAATGGTGAATGCCCAATAGGAGGATTGACTTGTCAGTGCATTAATAATAATTGTGAATATCATATCTAAAAATTAATCCATTCTTCAGAATCGCTTTAAACAAAATGACTCTCTCAGGTAGAAAAATCTTTATCCTAACAACAAATCTTTTGATGAAATGATTTTCAATTTCTCAATTAGTTCGGTAGTGGAAATAATTTTAACCTTTGTCTGTTTTTTCAAATCTTTGTCGTCCGTCCAAATAATTGTATCTTCACTTAGAGCAAGAGCAATATATTCAATATCGTCTGGGTCTGGGGAAGTTCTTATAGCTCTAGAAATAAATTTTCTGAAATCTGTAAAAGGTACTAAGATAATTCTAGATTTCAACAGATTTAAAGCTAAATCAAACTCGTCATCAGAAAGCCTTGATTTTTTTAATATCTCTTCTTTGTGTTCCTCAATTTCTGTGAACAAAAATTCAGGAGCATAGAATTTAATATCATATGCAAAAATAACCTCCCTAGTTTTTCCTTCTGGAGATATCAACGCAGAAATCAAAACATTTGCATCAATAATAAGTTCCATTTAATAAGCACCAGCGTGTTCATTTTGGTAACGTTTATGCATTGATTGCTTTATTTTCTTACCTATTTCTATTGCATCTTTTTTAGTTAGCATAGATTTTTTCGCAATAGATTCTAATACTTGTAATTGTGCTACCCTTTCACGAATCGCTTCTCTTGCTACTTCTGACCAGTTTATGAATTTAGTCTTATCCATATCCCTTTTTAGCTCCTCTGGCACTGACAATGTTATTGTTGGCATTTTATCCTCCTTAATGTTTATTTAATTATGTGTACGCACTGCTTATATATAAATGTTTGGTGACTCCAAGCGGAGCTATTTTTTGTTTTTTTTGGATACAGAAGTAACCAACATCACCACAACCTTTTTAATAAACGTTTGTTTTTGTGTACTTTATGGCGGAATTAATTATTGGTTTGGATATTGATGAGGTACTTGCGCCTTTTACAGCACATTTTCTTATACATTATAATTTGCAGAACAATACAAATTTTATACGCGAAGATATCAAACAATTCGAGCTTGAAAGAACTTTGGGAGGAACTCTACAAAACATGATTGATATGATTTTTGGCTTTTACAAAACTCTTGAATTTATACAAATGCCTGCCGTAGCTGGTTCTCAGAATGGAACTAAGATACTAAGAGAACAAGGCTTTAAATTAGAAGCAATAACATCTAGACCTGAAAAAATTGATGGATTAGATTTGAGAGAGTTAACACTTAGTTGGCTTGAATTACGTTTTCCTTCAACTCTTTCAGAAATTCATTTCACTAGCGAATTCGTAACAAATGGTCATAGAGTAACTAAAGCAGAAGTTTGTAAAAAATTAGGTGTTCAATTATTTGTTGAAGACAGATATGGATATGCAAAAGGTTGTGCTTTAAGTGGCATTAGAACATTTTTATACGATTCTCCTTGGAATAGAAATAAAGAAATGTTAGAAAATATGGAAAGGGTCCATTCATGGGATGAAATTTTAACAAAAGTTTAACCTACCAAAATTTCATTTAACTTCTCAAAAAAGATAGAACGTACATAAACTTCAACACCTAAAGATTTTGCTTCTTTTATTAAAGCAATTTCAGTATGTCCACAAAAACCAACTATTCTTATTTGAGAAATTTTCTTAATATCTTTAACTAAATCTAAAGCTTTATCTAAATTCAAATCAATTATAACTTG
>CAYJUR010000094.1:0-4981 GCA_964373405.1 uncultured Methanosarcinales archaeon
ATATAAACAAAAATCTCCCAAAAATTTTAATTCTGCATACTGGTGGAACTATCGCGTCAAAAGTTGATTATAAAACAGGAGCAGTTATTTCTAGATTTGAACCAGAAAAAATCATTTCTATGTTTCCCGAACTTAGAGAAATTGCAAATATAGAATCTGAACTAATCTGCAATATTTTGTCAGAAAACTTGAGTTTTAATCACATAGAAAAATTTGCACAAACAATAATTGAAAAAATAAAGAAAGAAAAAGATACAAAAGGAATTATATTAACGCATGGCACGGATGTAATGACATATACTTCTGCAGCATTAGGTTTTATGCTTCAAGGCATAAATATTCCAATAATAATAGTTGGTGCGCAAAGAAGTTCAGATAGAGGATCTTCAGATGCCGCAATGAATTTGATATGTGCAGCAGAATTCATAAAACAAACTGATTTTAAAGGAGTTGCAATATGCATGCATGAAACAAGTGAGGACAAAAATTGTTTAATTCTAAATTGTTATAAAACAAGAAAGATGCATTCTTCAAGACGGGATGCATTTAGACCAATAAATACAAAACCAATTGCTAAAGTTGATTTCAAATCGAAGCAAATAGAATTCATACAAAAAATGCAATACAAAGAAAACAAATTTGAACCACAAACAAGTCTAGACAAATCAGTCGGAATAATAAAATCATATCCAAATATGAATCCAAAATTGTTTGATGCGTTCTCTGGCTACAAAGGATTAATTATTGAAGGTACTGCATTAGGTCACGCACCAATAATGGACATTGACGAATATACTAAAGACAATAAAAAAGTAAAAGATGCAATAAAAAAATTAATTGATTCAGGAACATTAGTATTTATGACATCCCAATCTATATATGGCTCAGTACAGATGCACGTATATTCTTGTGGTGTAGAATTAACTAATATTGGGGTAGTTCCAGCAAGGATGTTAACAGAAACTGCATATATTAAATTGGCTTGGTTATTAGGAAATTATTGGAAATCTAAGAAAGACAACCAGAAAATTATTGATATGATGCAAACAAATATTGATGGAGAAATATTTGACAGAATTGAAGAAGATACTTATTTGATTTAGTGTGTGTAAAAAATAATGAATGTGATATTTATGGATTACTCAAAATTGAATCTCAAAATCGGATTGGAAATCCACCAACAATTAGATACTCATAAATTGTTTTGTAATTGTGGTTCTAAAATATCCGAGAATAAAGGAGATTACGAGGTTAGAAGAGAAATTCGTGCGTCAGCAGGAGAAACAGGTAAAGTAGATATCGCTGCGCAAACAGAAGAAAAAAAACAAAGATATTTTTTATATGATGGTTATGATTCTAGTTCTTGTTTAGTTGAGTTAGACGAAGAACCTCCAAAAGAAATTAACAAAGAAGCCTTAAATGCGGCATTACAGGTCGCATTATTGCTTAAAGCAAAAATTGTTGATGAAATACAAATTATGAGAAAGGCTGTTGCAGATGGTTCTAATACAACAGGATTCCAGAGAACTGCGTTAATTGCATTGAACGGAGAAATCCCTACAATTAATGGAAATATAAAAATTGACACAATTTGTATTGAAGAAGATTCTGCTAAAGATATTGAAAAGAAAGACGATTATAGAATTCTGGGGTTAGACAGATTAGGAATACCTTTAGTTGAGATAGCAACTGATGCTTCAATCAAAACGCCAGAACAAGCAAAGGAAGCGGCAGCATATTTAGGAATGATTTTAAGAAGTACAGGAAAGGCAAAGCGTGGATTAGGAACAATAAGGCAAGATTTGAATGTTTCAATTATGAATGGAAATAGAGTTGAAATAAAGGGTGCTCAGGATTTAAGAATGATTCCTAAATGGATAGAGAATGAGATTACAAGACAGCAAAATTTAATTGAAATTCAAAAAGAAATAAAAAAAAGAGTTTCTCAAAAAGATGTTGAGAGAGAAATGATTGTCACAAATATAACAAATGAATTAAGAGATTCTGAATCAAAAGTAATTTTAACATGTTTAAAAAATAATGGAATAATTAAAGCAATTAAACTTAAAGGTTTTCACGAATTAATTGGTTACAAAATATTGCCTGAACGAAGGTTAGGAACTGAGTTTTCTGATTATGGCAAAAATTCTTCAGGAGTTGGTGGTTTGTTTCATTCTGACGAATTACCTAAATATGGAATTACTGATGAAGAAGTTAAGCAGATTAGGAAAAAATTAAAGTGTGAAAAAGAAGACGGATTTTTGTTAATCGCTGATTCAGAACATAAAGTAAATATAGCACTCAAATCAGTTATCGAAAGAGTATTGCTAACATTTGATGGAGTTGTTAAAGAAGTAAGAAAAGCGAACCAGGATGGAACAACATCATTTTTAAGACCTATGCCCGGCAGAGAAAGAATGTATCCCGAAACAGACGTTCCTCCAATTGTTGCGGATATAAAGAACATAAAATTGCCAGAATTAATAACTAACAAATCTTCAAGATTATCAGAATTAGGTCTTGGTAAAGATTTGGCTGACTTAATTTCCAAATCAGGCGAAGTTGAGATTTTTGAAGAATTTGTTTCTAAATTTCCAAACATAAAACCTTCTTTTATTGCAGAAACAATGATTCCTTCTTTAAAAGAAATAAAAAGGAAATATAATTTAGATACAAATTTAATAACTAAAGAAGTTTTTGAAGAAGTATTTAACGCATTAAATGATTCTCGAATTTCAAAGGATTCTGTTATTGATGTATTAGTTGAAGCGTGCAGAGGAAAGAATTTTTCTTTAATGATGGATAAATATGAATTATTATCTGATATGGAATTGTTGAAAGAATTAGATACAATTGTTAAAGAGTCTGGTGAAATAGCATTTAATGCATTAATAGGAAAAGCGATGGCTAAATTAAAAGGCAAAGCCGATGGTAAAAAGATTGTTGAAATGTTGGGGAAGATTAAATCACCTAAAAACTTATAAACATCCTATACATAATAAGAAATATGAATACACGAATCGAAATCAATCCGAAAGTAATGGCAGGCAAGCCTGTAGTAAAAGGGACTAGAATCCCTGTAGATGTAATGGTAAGACAACTATCTCAAGGTACGACAGAAAAAGAAATTCTTGAAGATTATCCAAATTTAAAAAAAGAAGATATAAGAACCGCATCAAGTTTTGCATAATTTTTAATTAAGAACATCTTCTTTATTTTTTTGAATTTTCCTAGGACTACGTAAAGATGAATTATTCTTAGAATTCAACTAAATTAACTTCAATATATTTATAAAAAACTTCGTCAAAGTTTAACTAAACTATTTCTAATAAAATGACATATTTTCTTAATTAAGTTTATAAACTTTAAATTGATTTAATTTTCTATGTTCGTCAAATACATAAAATGCACACAGACTAATAAAAAGTATTCTAAAGATAAGTTAGTCTATAAATGTGATACTGGAGGTAGTTTAGATATAATATATGATTATTCTAAGATTAAGAAAAATATAAGTTGGGAAAAGTTAAGGAAAAGACCTTTTTCACACTGGAGATATAAAGAATTTTATCCAATTATCAATGATAAAAATCTAATTACTTTAGATGCAGGAGGAACTCCTCTAGTTGAATCTAAGAAATTAAAAAATATTTTCTTCAAATGTGAAAATATAAACCAAACAGGAAGTTTCAAAGACAGAGGTACATCTTTAGAGTTAAGCAAAATGTTAGAATTTGGAAAGAAAAATGTTATTGCTGCATCTACAGGAAATATGGGCGCATCAATTGCGGCATATTCTGCAGCTGCAGGAATTAAAGCAACAATATATGTTCCCAAAAATTCGCCAAAAACAAAAATACAACAAATCATAAATTATGGCGCAAATGTTGTTTTAGTAAATGGTGATTATAATAAAGCAGAAAAAAGAGCGTATGAAGATTTCAGAAAAGGAAAAGGAGTTTTGATGGGAGACTATGCGTATAGAGGAGAAGGTACAAAGTCAGTAGGTTTTGAAATCATGGATGAATTGCCTTCTGTTGATTATATTTTTTGTTGTGTTGGTAATGGTAATTTAATATCTGGCGTTTGGAAAGGAATTAAAGAAATAAAATTAGTTGGTTTAATTAAAAAATTGCCCAAATTAGTTGCTGTTCAAGTTGAGGGATGTAATCCGATTGTTGAAGCCTTTAATACAAATTCAGAGATTAAAGCAGTTAATCCAAAAACAATATGTAATGCAATTGCGTGTGGAGACCCTTTAGATGGAGATAAAGCACTAATTGCATTAAAAGAATCTAATGGTTTAGCAATTTCTGTGTCTGACAAAGATGCGATTTCAGCAAGAAGAGAACTCGCAAGAAAAGAAGGAATTGATGCAGAACCCTCAGGAGCAGTTCCTTATGCCGGATATTTGAAGTTAAAAAATAAAATAAAAAAGAATTCTAAAATAGTTATATTAGTTACAGGAAATGGTTTAAAAGATATGAAGAATGTTTAGAATTATTTAGAAAATTGACAATACGAAAGATAATATTTCAAAATTTGAAACAATTTATACTTATTTTCTCCATGGCTTACGCCCAAATTATTTTTTCGATTAATGTATCTAAGAATTCATCTAATATCTTATCTAAAACTGCTTTAAACATCGCGAATTCCACTAGTCTTATGCTAACTGCGGTTAGCAAACTATCAAAATCAAAGATTTTGAAGTGCTGACTAGTGGTTATGAACTATTGATGGATCATGTTAACTGCTGTTAGCAGGAGTTTTAGCAGAGCTAAAACCTTCGCGACTGTGCTCAATCATCGCAAATCCTCTAGTTTTTGATTAATGGTCGAAAATTATAGAGCGGATTTGCGACTGTGCTCAAAGACATATCTGTCTTTGACAGATTGCGGGGTGAGCGAAGCGAACAAGCCACCTGTCCGTCAAGGAAACGCTTTGCATTTCCTTGAGCGTGATCGGAAACTATTAGTTT
>CAYJUR010000095.1:0-4902 GCA_964373405.1 uncultured Methanosarcinales archaeon
AATACCCACAGCTCTGCTGCGATTGGGATTTTTACTTTTGCGTACTTCTTTACTTTCCAATCTGAAATATGATAATTGTAGAAAGTTAAATAGTAAGCTACATTTTTGATTATTATGTAAATCACTCACAAGATCTATTGCGCCTATCTCCATCTATAGAGGACTTTGAATAACCCCTATTTTGACACGAATTCAAAGTACTCTTCTGAGGGTTTTGACTTTTAACATGAGGATATTCAAAACCCTCTATATTCTCAACAACCGTCTAGATTATTTCTGAAAGAATTGTTGCAATAATGCTAGGATTATTCGTGAAGTTATTGCATTCCCAAAAAACAAGCAAGCCCAATGTCCTATGGATGGTTCACCATCAATAATTGATGAGAAATCTTTAAAGGAGTTGCATATTAGGGTGGATGTGAAAGTGGAAAAATCTAGTTAAAAATTTGGATCATAATCAGGAGAATTAGGAGATTTCTTTATCAAAACCGGTTCATTAATTAAAGGATTTCCATTATCATCAACAAAAATTCCAAATAGATTTAATATTGAACTAATATCACTTATTCTTTGATATATTATTTTTAATTGAGGATTTTGTTCATACGACTTCCTAAAATCAAATCCATTTATTTTAAGAGTGGGTTGTTGAGGTGCTAGGGGTTGAACTGGGCAAGTACTTTGAAATTTTGCAAGGTTTTGAGAATGCTTAAGAACTTCCTCATTGTGTTTAACAAACAATCTGTCACGTTCATTCAAACACTCTGCTTGATCTCGATCATATTTGGAAGTTTCAAGACTCCTATGTCCATGAGTACCATATTCTTCCCAGTAATCATGTAAATCAGGCAGTTTCGGCATAAATGGAAAACTTGGTTCAGGATTAGATGCACGCCACTCTTTCTCTTTTACTAACCACTCGTTATATTTGACTTGCCATTTTTCATATTCGGATTGCCATTTTTCATTTTCCTTCAACCATTGCGCATATTTTTGTTTATATTCTTGCGAATCTAATACTCTTTGTTTTGCTTCTTCAAATAATTTAGGGTAAAGTTGACCTTCTATTTGTTGTTTGGCTGTTGAAATATTCTTTAACCTTTCAATCTTTCCAAAGATATAAATTGAATATAGATTAATTTGAGCTTTAGATAAGCTATATTTTTTCAATCTTTTAATTAAGCGACTCTTTTTTTCAAACCAAGGATGCGATTCAAAAAAGTTTTGAAAAAAAGAAAAATTATATTGCTCAAAAACACTCATCAAAGAGGCATACATCCCTAAATCCAATCTCGCTTCCAATGGAAGTTTAATTGCATTTTTAAAGCAATCATCTTTTTCTTCTGTTTCAGATTGCATTATTTCATCTAATCTATTAACAACAGCATCAACACCAAAATGTGAAATAAGAGAATCAACTTTAGTGCTTACATTATTTACCCCATCTTTAATTTCAACAGAATGCCCTACTAAAGTTTCAAGAGTTTGTGACACATCATCCAATTGAAAAGAAATCATTCTTGTAGAACTATCTATTTTATTTGTAATAGTTTCAAAACTCCCATTTAAATAAGATTTAACACTTCCAATTGCTTCTTTTAGTTGAAGTCTGAATTGTTGTCTTAAAGTATCCTCTCTCAATTCTTTACGCAAATTCATTATGGCTTCATATGTATCTTTACTTCTTTCTAAAGTTGCATTGTATTCTTCCGTATAAGTTTCTAAAATAGTTTTTGCTTGCCCAGACTTATCCGAACAAGTAAGGGATTCAAGTTTCCCATAAATCAATTCAATATATTCTCTATCTGTTTTTTGGCCAGTCAATTTATAGTAAATTTCAGTTCCTTTTTTTGCTAATATATTTCCAAGAAGGTGTTTTACTGCATCTGGTGCACTTTCAGCAATTAATTCGAGCCCAGTTTCAAATACTGTTTCAACTATTGAGACCATTTAGACATTCATATGATAGATGTATAAAAAGGTTAAGTATAAATAATTCAGAATTTGCAATTTCTCGTTATAATTTTAGCTTTTCCATTACTTTTAGGAATTTTAGTTTTAATCTTTTTTGGTTCAGAAATGTTGGAAATTTATCCAATACTATTAATGTTTGCATTATATTCATTAATCTCATCTACTTTAATAACTTTTTTATTCAATTGGAAAAGAGTTTTGAAATCTAAGAAATAATTTTAAACTTCTATTTTCTCTACCACTTTACTCTCTCCTTCCCTCAACTCTCCCAACAACAAATTTCCTATAGAAATCCTTTTCAAATTCACAACTTTATTTCCAACTGCTTCAAACATTCTTTTAATTTCTCTTTTCTTACCTTCACAAACGCTTATTTTAATTTGTTTATTTTGTATTTTCTCAATTTCGCATTTCTTTGTTTTATATCTTGTAATAACTCCATTTTCTTCAAGATCTATAAAAATCCCATTTCTAATTTTGTTTAATTCAGATTCATTAACCTCATTTTCTAAATCCGCAACGTACGTTTTCTTAATTTCGTTTTTTGGATTTGTTAATTTCGAACTCAACATTCCATCATTTGTTATTATTAACAATCCAGAAGTATCTTCATCTAATCTTCCAACACAGAATAAGGTTTTTTTGATTTCTTCAGAAAGATTCAATATTTTATTATTTTGTAATAAATCAAACACACTTTTCTTTCCTAAACTAATATCTGTTTTAGATAATTTAGAACATAAATATCCTCTTGGTTTGTTTATTATAATATAAATTTGCTCATTTATGATTTTGAGTTCTTTTCCCTTCCAATAAATCCTATCTTTGGGCTTCAAATGATGCATGGGATTATTTATTATTTTTATTGATTTATTATTGCGAATTTCAATTTGTGAATTCTGTATAGCATTAGAACTGGCATACTTTGATTCAAATTTACCAGTCTTACTCAAAAATTGGTGAAGTTTCATAAGAAAACATTATACTGATATAGATTTAAAGGTTTGCTTCAAAAAGATTAAAAAATTGTTTTTTAAAATCTGATTTCAATCTAACTTTCTTCTTAGATGCAATATTTGATGAATTCTTAGATTATGAATAACTTCATCTTAACGTAGTCCTGAGAAAATTCATTATAATCTGAAGCTAATTTTGAGTTTCGTTCAAATATTTCCTAAATTAGTAGCGCAACCTATATAAAACCCCTTTCACCCTTATAGCATAGGGGGGGTGTTAAGATAGGTTTAGAGATACACGGCTGAGGAAAAATGTCGGACACAAAAAAGAAATTATTCTGTAATTGTAGTATAAATGATTCTGACTACAACTTAAACACTTGTCCCATTTGTACAGGGCAACCTGGTACAAAAACTATGCTTCCAAATAAAGAAGCAGTTAAGAAAATCATTGCTTGCGCTCTAATGATGAATTGTAAAGTTAACAAAAGATTATTATTTCAAAGAAAGCATTATTCATGGCCAGATTTACCAAATGGCTACCAAAAAACAATCTCAGGGGCATATTCGCATCCAGTAGGTGTAAATGGATCATTTCAAGAAATTGGAATAGAAGAATGCCATTTAGAAGAAGACCCTGCAAGATGGGATCCTATTACTGGAAAAGTTGATTATAACAGATCAGGTTTTCCTTTAATTGAGATTGTAACAAAACCAGATTTCAAAGATTCTGAGCAAGTAAAAACGTGGATGAAAAAAATGTTTACAACATTAGGATATATTGATGCCTTAGATCCAGATGCAGGATTTAAGTCGGATGTAAACGTATCGATAGCTCCAAATTTTTTAAGAACGGAAATTAAAAATGTAAATTCAATAACTGCAATAAAAGAAGCAATTGAATATGAAATTTCTAGATTGAAAGAAGAACCTAATACGTCAATGCAAACAAGGACGTGGGATGATATTTCTAAGACAACAAAATTTATGCGAAAAAAAGAATCTGCGACTGAATATATGTTTATTCCTGAACCAGATCTTCCTATAATTAATATACAACAAGCAGATATTGATGCCATAGAAATAACTTTACCGGAAAAGCCAGAAGAAAAAATCAAAAAATTCATAAAAATGGGTGCTAAAGAAGAAGACGCAAAAATCTTAGCACAAGAAATTAAATTAGCAGTTATGTTTGAGAAAGTCGCGAAAATAATAAATCCGGCATTAGCTGGCAAATGGTTAAGAAGAGAATTATTAAGAGTTCTTAATTATAATGATAAAACTATTGATGAAATTGCATTAGATGAAAGGCATATGATAGAATTATTAGAATTAGTGAGGGACAAAGTTATAACAGATGCAACAGCACAAAGAATATTAAATCTATTGGTTGAAAAAGAATTCTCTCCTAAAGATTATGTTAAAAATGAAGGTCTTGGGGCAATTTCTGGAGAAGATGATTTAATGATTTTGTGCAAAGAGGCAATTAAAGAGAATCCTGGAGCTGTTGAAGACTATAAAAAAGGCGAAGAAAAGAGTTTTAATTTCATAGTCGGCCAAGTTATGAGAAAAACAAAAGGCAAAGCTTCTCCAGATGTAGTAAATAAGTTGTTGAAGGGGATGTTAATATAGTATTTTTGTAATTGCAAAACGTTCAAAACTTATTTTCTTTCTAACTTACATTCATTATGCAATATTAACTTACTTTTCTGATAATTAAGTTATAATTGCGTTATATATTGCATCAAAAAATGCTTGAGAAAATGAAATCTAATTTTGAAAAATAACATTTTCTTAAATTTGCTTCTAAAACACTCCATCAACATCATCTTTAATCCTTCTCTCAAAATCTTCTTTTTTTTCGCCTTCTTTTTTCTCAGTCGTTAACATTACCATTAATTGATTTATCATTTCGACTTCGTTAAAATTGTTAGGCATTTTTATTTGACCAATATTTTCGATTATTAAATTC
>CAYJUR010000096.1:0-4849 GCA_964373405.1 uncultured Methanosarcinales archaeon
GTTTTCTGGTTTTTAAATATAAAAAACAAGAAAACAAAAATCCCTACTTTTTACCATTCGAAAAATTAAAGATTTTCTCAACAGCATAATCCCTTGGATTTAAAGTATCTCCTCTTCCAGTTTGTGGTTTAGCTTCAGGTATCTCATCCCTTCTTGCTTGTTCAACAACTGGTTGAGATACTTGAGAACTTCCAGAAGAAGATTGCCTCGTATTTTTCAAAGAATTCACAGCATAATCTAATTCTTTAATATTAGTATCATTAGATTCCCTATATTTGCCAATAAAAGTCTTAAGCTCATTTATAGTTTTCTCCATAAAGTCCACTTTTCTTGATAATTCAATATACGCAGAATCCCCAGCAACCCTAGAATTTGGTCTAGAATTTGGTCCTGACGCTTCCCTCATTACAGATTCCTTGTGTTGCATTGTTCTAACTTCGTCAACAAAATCCATTCTTCCACGGCTTATTAATTCTTTTTCCTGCCTTTCGGTATATGGTATTCTGTCATTAGAATGCACCAAACCTTGGTTCTCTATCATCAGACATGCCTCTTCGACGTCCGTTGCGAAACCCCTTTCCACTAAACTCCTTGCTAAAGAAGACTGTGCCTTTATTTTTTCAACATCTATCATATTCACATACCTCAAGTTTTTTTATTGAGTATTCATAATATATATATAAACTTTATGCCCAAATTTTTTATTCCTTCAAAATAGTAAAATAAAAATATATTGGAGGACATATGTTTAATTCTACCAAATTGAGTCCTCCAATATTAGCTAATTTTGAGATTCAATTTGACAAGAGTCAAAATTAGTTGTGATGACTTACAAAAACATAGTTTTTGGAAGTTCTGCTAACTTTGTTAGCATAACTTTGCCTATTGGTATTGAATCGCAAAGTTATCCTTAGTTGAGGACATTTTTTAGAATGTTAATTATGTCCTCAACTATAGTTTACAACAATTCAATCTCTTCCATAGGATAGCTTCTTTCGCAATAAAAACACTTAAAATAACTTATAGAATTAGTTTCCTCAACATTAAATCTTGTTTCAACATTTTGAATCCTTGTGATACAATTTGAATTATTGCATTTAATTGTATTTTTCACTTCTTTAGGCAATTTTACTTTAAATTTATCATCAACTTTACTTTCATGTATCATACTAACTGTTGCGTTTGGAGCAACTATTGCAATTTTATTCAATTCATAATTAGACAACGAACGACCTTCTACTTTTATACAATCTTTTAATTTCATTTTTGAACTTGACAAATTTAATCCTATAGTTACTAGATTATTATTAACTTCTAATATTTTTGTAACAAGCAAAGCTTTTCCCGCAGGAATATGATCTATAACAATTCCTTCATTTATAGGAGGAATTTTCATTTCTTTTTTCTCTGCCATTAGCCAAACCTCCCCGTAACTAAAGCCAACAAAGATTCTCTTACTGGAATCCCATTCGCGGCTTGCTCAAAATATAAAGCATATTTTGACTCATCTACATCTTCAGAAATTTCATTAATTCTCGGTAAAGGATGCATTAATTTAAAATTAGATTTAACATTCTTTAATATTTTTTTCTCAATTCTAAACGAATTTTTAACTTTCTCATATTCAGTCACATCAACAAATCTTTCTTTTTGGATTCTTGTTGCATAAAGTAAGTCTAGTTTATTAAATATAGAATCTACTTCATACTTTTCTTCAATTTCAACATCAGGATTCACTTTCTGAATATCATTTATTATATATTTTGGTATTTTTAATTCTTCTGGAGAAATAAAAACTAATTTTGCCTTAAACAACGCAAGCGCGTATGCCAAAGAATGCACAGTTCTCCCATATTTTAAATCACCAATTAAACCAATCTTTAAATCTGTAATTTGATTATATGTTTTCTTTATTGTATAAAGATCTAGTAATGTTTGTGTTGGATGCTGATTGCTTCCATCACCTGCATTTATTACAGGAACATTTGAAACTTCTGCAGCCAATCTTGCACTTCCATCAACAGGATGTCTTATAACAATAACATCCGAATAATTTTCAACCATTTTTATTGTGTCTTTCAGAGATTCACCTTTTACTGTTGATGATACATTTCCGTCAGAAAAACCCACAACTTTGCCTCCCAATTTGCTCATACTTGATTCAAAACTTAATCTAGTTCTTGTTGAAGGTTCGTAAAATAAAGAAGCCATAACTTTAGCATTCATCATATTTCTATTCATTTTCATATTACTTAAAGTTTCCATCTTTTTTGCTGTTTCAAGAACATCAATAATTTCTTTCTTTGTAAAATCGTGTATAGAAATTATATCTCTTCCAATAAAGTCCTTGACTGCCATATAATTGGGACAATAATTATTGATATTTTAAAGATGATTTGTAATTGTTTGGGGACGGAAGGACTAATATTCAGTTTTGGCAACTAATAAATAATAATAACTTCATCTAAATTCGCATAAAAGAATGCATCTAAAATAAAATTTGATCTTAACTATTAATCTAGAAATAAAAAAACAAAATTAAAACTCCAACTCTCTTCTTACTTTCGATCTAGCTGCTTCTTCATCATATGACTTCATTTCATTGTTTGTTTCATCATATCCTTGAAACTTAGTCTTATGAGATTTCTCTACTTTTGTCAAATTTTCTTCTAAAACTTCCCTTTTGCCTTGCAACATCATAGCAACTCTCTTCTTAATTTCGTCTTCATCCAAATCTTCAACATTCTCTTTAAGTTCTTCATTATAATCAGTATTTCTATCGTTTGAAGATTGAGAGACCTGATTCATATTTTCTTTTTCCCTTCTAATTTTCGATTCAGAAAATCTACTAGGATCAGCATTTCTTATAATAGCAATAGACACTAAAAAGATTAATCCAATAATTGCAAGCGCCACAAAAAACACCTTTCCCCAATTTGTCGCATCAACATCAGAAACAGCTCCACCTGTAATACTATCACCAACATTGCCATTTTTGGACTTAACAAAACTATCATCAGTCTTTGTTAAAGGAGCCAAACTATTTTTGCCTTCACCAACTATAGCAAATAATCCATATCCGTCAGTTCTCGCTCTATAATAACTGCTTTCGCTTAGTTCAATAATTTTTTCTGAAGGAATTTCTGCCCAGTCTCCAGCATATTCATAAATTTTAATATTGTTTTTGTCACTCAACCACTGACTATCAATATTAAATTCCAATTCGCTTGTCGCAATATCATTATTATTATAATCATACATAATCACATTAACAAAATCATACACATCACCTAATAATGGCTTTACATTTGCAGGAGATGTTTGACCAAGGGATCTAAACTCTGTTGTTATTTGAAGTTTGTCTTTGTTCAAACTGAATAGTGCACGAGAAACAGATAAACTTTTTCCAGATGCTTCTTTTTCAATATCTATATCAACTAATTCTCCTTTTTTTATGATTGTCATAATCTTAGAAAAGCGCCCATCTCTAATTTCTCTATAAATGTCTTGTTCCCTATCTTCGTATTGGTCTTCCAAAACTTCATTAAATCTCTGTTCTTCAAATTTATCAAGCAATTCTATTTTAACATTCTCAACGTCTTCCCCACCATTTGTGTCCCTTGCTATTACTTGAATTGAATAATTGCCTGTCGCAAAATTCATCGTATTTTCCCACTTGCCATTAACATCCAAAGGCGCTGCAAATATTACTTCATATGCATCCCCATCAACATCTATTATTTTAGGAACAATTGTTATAATTTGTCCTTTCTGCAATTTTACAGGATCAAATGGACGTATATCAGGAGGGGAAATTATGTGAGGGATTATAATTTTTAAAGAAAGATCAACATCATTTGCATCGTCATTATAGTTGCAATAAACTTCATCATCTTGTTTGAAATATTGTTTTGACAAAGTATTGCTTGATATATGTAAATCAACACCTTCATTATCCCACGACCATTCAGGATCAACTGGATTAGAAGGTTGCCCAAAATAATCAACCATACATTTCAAATTCCCATTCACAAATTCGTGTCTTAATGAGGCTGATTGTGCTGATGTAACAAAAACAGCACTTAAAGTCAGAATCAACAATACAAGTATAACACTACTAGCTCCTCTACCCCAGCCTTTTTTCATACAATTGGAATTAGGTTTTGAATTTATAAATTTAACTGTTTAGTGTTCTTAAATACCTCAGAATTTTCTCAGCATGACCATCTAAATATATTGCTCCTTTTGAAAGCACATCTAAACATCCAATACAATTCATCGCAGTACTTTTTCCAGAACCAGAAAGACCCTGAACTGCTACAAAGTCACCTTCAAACACATCCAAATTAATTTCTCTCAAAGCATGAATTTCTTCACTACCCATATGATATGTCTTCCAAACGTTTTCTAAATGTATGATTTTTTGTTTTGACATGAATAGAATATTATAAAAGGAGTTTATAATTGTTACTGTTTTGATTTTATTTAATCGTAACAAGCTATTGCGAAATTGAAAATGCAATTTCATTTCTTAATGTAGTTTTCGAAACTAACTTATATGAATTCACTAATTCCATTATCGTAAAAAGATGTTAGAAAGAAATCTAATCTTGACATTTCTCAAGACTTTCACATAATTTGATTAACAACCCTTAAAAACCCACATAATAATCTATATATTGTGAAAAAAAGAAGCAAATTTATAATAGGCATTATAGGACTAATCGTCCTTATACTTGTAGCTCTCAACACAGATTATTTCACATCAATTATTAGAAGCAAAATAATATCATCAGGTGTTGAAAATATTACAGGGAACGCTCCAGAAGATACATACCCTTTAATTTTA
>CAYJUR010000097.1:0-4847 GCA_964373405.1 uncultured Methanosarcinales archaeon
TTGCAAAAGATAATCCATTTACGCTTTACAAAAAATTAGAGAAATCAAAAACAGATGCTCCGGCAAAAGCAGGGCAAAAAGCGCCAAAAGATATAATTGTTCCAGCAGGTCCAACAGGATTCGCACCGGGTCCAGTTATAGGAGAGCTTGGAAGTGTTGGTATTAAAGCAGGAATTGATGCAGGAAAAGTTACAATCAAGCAGGATTCAATAGTTGCAAAAGAAGGAGATGTTATAACTCCTTTGTTAGCTGGAATTTTAACAAGGCTTAATATCAAACCAATGCAGATTGGGTTAAATATTGTTGCGATTTATGAGAATGGAAGTATATATGAAAAATCAGTGCTTTCAGTAGATGAAAAACAATTCATAGAAAACATCACACAGGCAAGTACTTGGGCGTTTAATTTAGCAATGGATGCAGGCATTATGACTTCAGAGACAACTGAATTAATGATACAGAACGCATTCAGAGATGCTAAAGCAGTTGCGTTATCGCAAAATATTACAGCTGATGCAGTAGTTGCAGAATTACTTGCAAAAGCTGAAAGAGAGATGATGGCTGTTAAGACACAAACAAACATAGAATAAAAATTATGGAGGTAAAAATGGAATATGTATACGCTGCTATGCTCCTGCACAAAGCAGGACACAAAATTGACGAAGCTTCATTAAAGAAAGTATTAGAAGCTGCTGGAGTCAAAGTTAACGAAGCTAGAGTAAAAGCAACGGTTGCTGCTCTTGACGGTGTTAATATTGACGAAGCTATATCTAAAGCTGCTGTTGCTGCTCCTGTAGCTGCTGCTACGCCTGCTCATGCAGGTCACGTACCAAAAGCAGAAACTAAGAAAGAAGACAACAGTAAAAAAGAAGAAGAAGCGGCTGCAGGTCTAGGTAGCTTATTCGGATAAATTTTTTAAGCTTTTTTATTTTTTATTTTTTATACGTCAAATATTAAAGCGACTATTATAGCAAAAGACTTTAAAAATCGTATGTTGCGATAGTCTTTTGCTTATTACGAACGGACATCTAATTTATTATTATGAATGTCCGTGAGTATAGGTGGACATGATATGGAAAGGATGGAGTTTGAGAAAAATGTTTCTGAATTACGACAAAATTATAATAAATCTTATTCTGAAAAAGAAAGATTGGCAAAACATGTTTCTGAAATTAGTAAACAAATAAATCAAATTATTAGCGAAGTTAAAGCTGCGAAAATAGAGAGAAATAAAACAAATGATGAAATTAAGAGATTAAAAACAGAAAGAAATAAAATTAATGACGAAGTAAGGTCGCTTGTTGAAAAAGCAAAAACTTTTGAAATTCAAAATCAAAAACTAGGTCCTAGTGCATCTGGAATAAAGCGACAAATTGAAGATTTAAATATGATTGTTATAACTGAGGCATTAAGCTTCAATAAAGAAAAAGAAGTTCAAAAAAAAATAAATGTGCTTAAAAAACAATATGCCTCTCTTACTGAGGCAGAAAAAAATGCCGGAAATTTTAGAGAATTGAATAAACAGATTAGAAAAAGAAAAGATGAGGCAAAAAAAATACACTTTAAGATTGAAGAATTAGCAAACAAAAGTGAAATAGAGCATAAAAAAGTTTTGGAATTATCTAGAAAAGTTGATGAATTAAAGGAAACAGAGAAAAAAACTTATGACGAATTTAGGGCTAAGAAAAATGAATGTTTAGAATTTGAGAAAAAATTAAGGCTAGAATCAGATAAATCCAGAGAAATTAAGAAAAATGAAATCGCTCAGAGAAAAATTAATACAGAAAAGAAAAAAATGATTTTTGAAAAGAGAGAAGAGTCCAAAAGAAAGACAATTGAGCAAAAAAGCAAGGAAGTAGAAGAGAAATTTAAAAAAGATAAAAAATTGACTACAGAAGATTTGATTATTATGCAAGGTAAAGATAGGTAGTATCTTTCTGAAATTGTGATTAATAAGATTTATATACTTAAAAATAAGTCCAAAACGTATGACTTTTTCAAACCCTCAAGAATTTATTGATTATATCTCGGACCTTGCATCAAGGACAGGATTAGATTATAAGTATGGTCATACTTCAAATGATGGTTCTTGTGAGGTATTAATTGTGGATTCAAGAAAAAAAGGAATTTTATTTCTTTATAGATTAGAAAATGGAACTGAATCTTATAATAATGCTATGGAAAGACTTGCTCAAGTTAGAGTTAGTAAAGGAGAAAATATTCGTGGAAGACTAGTAACTCCTAACGAAATCCAAAACTTAGAAAAGAAATCAGAAAGTTAAAATTTAACTCTTCTTAAAAACACTATAGCCACATTTTCCACAAGTTTCTCTGTCTTTGTGTTTTGCCATGTATGTTCCTTGGCCACATTTAGGGCAGGAATTATTCTTTCTCTTAATCTGAGTTCCAGAAATTTCATATAAATGAGATGCTTGAGTTCCTTTTGCTTTTTTTGCCATTTTTATTCACCTTTAACTTCTTTCTTTTCTACCTTTTTTTCTTCTGACTTAACATCTCCTTGTTTAGAATTTTTTTTAGAGTATTTTTTGGTAGATATTAAAGGAACTTTTGAAGAATCTTTGTAAATAAGGACTCTAACTTCCGCCTGCTTATTGCCATAATTTGTTCCAATTCTTTCGACAACAAGAACTTCTTCACTAACACCTAATTTCTTACATAGTTCTTTCCTAATTGAATCTCTAGAAGGTGTAACAACATCATATTCTATTTTTGCAGTAACATTTTCTCTCTCAAGCAATGGTTCGTGTGTTTTTGATTCTATTTCTATTTTCATCTTATTTTAATTGCATATTCTCCTGCAACTTCAGCTCCAATCTTTTTAGCAATCTCTGATTTTACAGGATCCATAATTATAATTCTTCCTTTGAAATTTGTTGTAAACTGATTTCTTTTACAGACTGGACAAATGTCTTCTTTTACAAACAATTTACATGTTTTACATATTTTTCTTGCCATGTTCAATACCTATTTTTTTGGTTTAGCTAATGTTTCCATCTTTTTGTACCAATTGTGAGCATTAGCTCAGCTAAAGTAAACTATTTTGCTTTATTGTTGTTTACTTTAGCTTTAGCGTCCTTTTTCTCTACTTTTTTCTCAACCTTTTTTTCAGGTTCTTCTGTTTTCGAAGATTTACCTTCTCTCTCATTTTTTAACCATTCAAGCTTTCCTAAACCTTGTTGTCTCATTGTAACTCCAATTTTAGGGTTAGCTATATCTTTGAATGATGTTGCTATAATTCGTGCTCTACACTCATCATTAATTTTCAACGATTTTTTTGAATCTCTTCCAGTTAATACTTTGTCTTTACTAAATGAAACAAAATCATCCATAGATTGTGAAATATGAACCATAGCATCCATTGGTCCTATGTTAACGAATGCACCAAAGTCAGTCATATCTTTAATTCGTCCGTGAACAACTTCTTGTAGTTCTGGTTTAAATGTCAGTAATTCAAATTTTGTTCTATAATAAGGTGCGCCATCACCAGGAACAATAACCCCTTCACCAATTTCATCAACATCAGAAACATCAATTACAGTTCCAAAATCTTTTGATATGTAACCATCAAATTTTTCTCTTATTTGTTTTAATATAGATTTTTTTCTTTCTTCGCCCAAATCTTTTGGGGGAACTCTTATGTGGTCTTCAACTTTAACTTTGTAAAACATTTTTGTGTCTCCTTGTATGAAATTGTTAAATTATTCAATTACAACATATTTTTTCTGCCTCAAAAATATGAGCCTTGTTTTTCCTTTAAGCCTTCTTTTCAATGCCATATCCTGTGTAGCTATGGCATACCCTTCTTGAGCCTTTTCTTCGATAATTTCATCGACATTTTTAAAGGTTTTTGTATTGATTATTTTAAGCTTGAATTTATATATCATTTGAAGGGCGATTTGTGCGCATTTTTTGTTCTTCCCTTTCTGTTCGTTTATGATTTTTTTGAGTTCATAAATTGTTTTGTCTATGACAAAAAGCTCTGCTTTTGGCTCTATTCCCTTAATTTGAGAGAATACATCAATCCCCAAACTCGCAGGAATAAGCAAAAAGTTAGTATCTAGTATGACTTTCACTCTTTTATGTATAAATCTTATAGGGTATTTATAAAGATTGTGTTGAGGAGCCTGAAAAGGAATGATAAGTTTAAATTTTTTCTCATTATTTGGGATATCCTTCCAAGATTGCAATTTTATCCGTAATTTTGAGTTTTTCTGTTAATTCTGGAAATATAGTTCCATCTTGTAAGCCAATAAGGAGAATGTCTACAAGACCAATTCCAGGATATATTTGTAACAGATATGTTTTTCCCCCATGTTCTGGCAAACCACCATATTTAGCACCATTAAGATATACTGGAATTTCTTGAAGAATGTATTCTGCTAATTTGTCTAATTTATCCATTGAGAGATTTGTTGATGATACCTTTTTGTTTTCTTTTAAGATTTTTATTATATAATCGTGAAATTTAGAATTTGTTTTAAATTCATTATTCAAAATTTCTAATCTATAATCGTGATATTTGGATGCCGTTACATGTCTAAATCTAACAACTTTTACTTTTTTTGCATCATCAATAGAAAGTTCTAAAAGCATTTCTTTTATTTCTTTTTCTTTTTTGTCGCCGTCTCTTAAAGCTGTTTTGAGTGCCCTGATTTTGGAGTAGCCATCGAGTACTTCAAAATTTATTGCTTGAAGTCTGTCGCCAATAACAACTAACACATCATCTTTTGTATACTTTAATGCCCATTCAATATATTTCTTAATACTTTCTTTTGTAAATAGTTTATTGCCTAGACTAATGCTTATCCAAATATTGAATTTTTTAG
>CAYJUR010000098.1:0-4781 GCA_964373405.1 uncultured Methanosarcinales archaeon
CTACACAAACTATTGAAGCATTAGTTGAAGGTGGTAAAGCTACTGCTGCTCCTCCGTTAGGACCTGCTTTAGGACCTCTTAAATTGAATATTGGTCAAGTAGTTACAGCCATAAACGAAAAAACAAAAGAATTCAAGGGAATGCAAGTTCCTATAAAAGTTAAAGTTGATTCTGATACTAAAGCATTTGAAATCGAAGTTGGAACACCTCCTGCATCAGCATTGATTGTAAAAGAAGCAAACATTTTAAAAGGTGCAGGAAACCCAAAATTAGACAAAGTTGCTGATTTAAGAATTGAGCAAATAATTAAAATTGCAAAAATGAAAGAAGACTCTTTGTTAGGGGCTTCAACAAAATCAAGAGTTAAAGAAATTATAGGTTCTTGTAGAAGTATGGGAGTTCTTGTTCACGGTATGGAAGCTACTGATGCGGTTATTGCAGTAAATGAAGGAAAATTTGACAAAGAAATTGCGTCAGGTAAAACAGAACTTACAGCTGAAGAACTTAAAGCACTTGAAGAAGAGAAAGCTAAATTACAAGCTGAAACTGAAAAGAGAATGGCATTACTTGAAATTAAAGCTAAAGAGCTTATTGAGCTTAACAAGTTGAAACCTGGAAGTAAGATTAAATCATTATTGATTGATGCAAAAATACCTCCACATATTGTTGAGAAGACAATGGCTGAAGCAGGTATTGTGATTGAAGCAAAAGTTGATCCTAATGCTAAACCTACTCCTGGAGCTGCACCTGCTGCCGCTGCTGCTAAACCCGCTGCTGGAGCCACGCCTGCTGCTAAGGGTAAGAAGTAAAGTTTCTTTATTTTTTATTAATTTAATTGATTAACTTTTCTAAAGTCACAAATCCCTCATAATCTTTTATCTTCATCAAATCTCCTGGATTAATATTTAATTCTTTAAGAAAACTTTTCGGAATAAATATTTGATACCCTTTTCTGATTTTGATTCTTTTTTCCACATATAAACATATGTTGAAGAGAAATATAAATCTTTCTATTTACTAAAAAATTTGATTCAATTTTAGATGCATTTTCTGATACGATTTTGGATGAATTTTTAGCTCATCTAAAAAATAAGTTGATTTTACATATTGAAAGTAAGTTGTGAAGAAAGAGGATTTTGAATTTTTAAAATTAAATTAATCTGAAAATAATAAATGTAGGTTTTACTTCCCAAACCTTCTTTCTCTTTCAGAATAGTCTTGTAAGACTTTAACAAAATCTTCTTTCTCAAACTCTGGCCAGAATTTATCAACAAACGCATATTCGGCATAATCCGATTGCCATATGAAAAATCCAGAAGTTCTATGTTCTCCAGAAGTTCTAATAACCAAATCAATATTACCAATAAGACTTAGATTTTGAGAAATTAAATCTTCCGAAATTTGGTCTGGCTTTATTTTTCCTTCATTAATTTGTTCTGAAATCTTTGTAATCGCATCAATCAGCTCTTCCCTTCCACCATACGCCATTGCAAAGTTTACTTCAAAATTAGAATTATTTTTTGTCTTTTCCATAACTCTTTTCATCACATCATAAACATCTTTAGGAAACATACATATTCGTCCGATAAAAGTGACTTTTATGCCATTTTTCATAACATCTTCATCAAGCTCTAAAGACGCAAATTCTTTAACAAACAAATTCATCAAATAGTCAAACTCTATTTTGGGTCTGTTAAAATTTTTTATAGAAAAAGCGTAAAAAGTTACTTTTTTTATTCCATATTCCTGACACCAATCTAAAAGTTTCCTGACCTTTTCAGCCCCATATTCGTGACCCTTCCAAGGCTCTAGCATAAGCCTTTTAGCAAATCTTCTATTACCATCGAGAATTATTCCAAGGTGTTTTGGGACATTCATATTTCAGATACTAAACAATATGTTTAAAAAGATTGTGGATATATAGATGAAATCAGACAATAAGTTTAAATATTCATAGTTTTGGGGAAAAGGTTATGGGGAAGAAATTATACAGACAATTCAAGAAATGTGCAGGGTGCGGTAACAGATTTTCTGTGGAACACAAATTAAGGCAATATTGTGACAGATGCAGACCGAGTAAATAGATGTATATTTCACCAATAGATATTTAAACATTCTTTTGCTCTAAATCTATATGAAAAGGGGTTTTAATAGGGCTCAAGTTAGTTCTTTTATTGTTGTAGGACTTATAATAGTAATTATTGTTGCCCTTTTATTATATCTTAATTATACAATACAGACACAGCAGACGCAGGCAAAATTAGAGGGAATGCAAAAATTCTCATCAGAAGTTCTCAAAATTAAACCATACATTCAAGATTGTGTAAAACAACAAGCAGTAGCTGCATTATTAATAGCATCAAGACAAGATACAAATGATCTTCAACAATTAAGTGAAATTGAAGAAACAATTTCCACATATTTGGATGAAAATATTAAATTATGCACAAATTTTGAAATTTTTAAAGAATATGAAATCGAATATGGAAATGTAAATACGAGCGTAAATGTTTTTTCAGAAAATTTTGTTGTGAAAGTTGATTGGCCTATTACTGTTAAACAGAACGACTTAGTTCTAAAAGAGGATAGATTTGATGTTGAATTTCCACTAAAATTAAATGAGTTATATAATAAAGTAAGAAATGTTGTAGATGATGGAAATACACTTGATGTCAGCCAAATTTTGAATCAAGAATTAAACATAGAGATTACTGGATGTAATAATGGAAGAGTTCAATACTTAGTAAACGACATAGATTATTCAATAGATGGAAATGTGTTCCAATTCTTCTTTAACGAAAAGATAGAAAATTTGATTGACTTGTTTGAAATGGATTCTAACAATAAAAACAAAATAATATTTATACCTTTTTCTAACCCTGGCAAAGTTGTTATAAGAAAAGAAAATCAAGAAAAGAGATTATTGTTTGATGTAGACGAAAACAATTTAATAGAAGGATGTGAAGGTGGAAGAATTATAAGAAGACAGAATATAAGGCAAGATATAACAAATTATAATTTTTATTTGTTTGAAAATAATTCTATTTCTGCAGGAGTTTTTATTAATGAATCCAAGAAAGTCGAACTAAAAAGAACGAATGTTGAAGGAGATTTGATTGCAGGATTTGATATAACCACTAGAGGAGAAATTGATGGAGAACTATTTATTAAAAACGTAATATCTTATGGTGAAGGGATTCCTGCAATTTATTACAAGAAAAATGGAAATTGGGAAGATATCGAATCAAAAGTTAAAGAAGGATATGTTGTTGCAAAAATAAATAAAATCGGTGAATATGCTTTAGGTACGAAAAGCTGTGACTTAATATATACCCCAGAAAATATGACAAATCAAACTGAAAATACAAACGCACTAAATATAGTATTTGTTCCATTCGACTATCAAGATATGAATTTGTTTAACTCTAAAATAGAGATTTATAAAAACAAAATTGTTGCGAAAAATGAAAATGTTTCAATTTATAAACTTTACAAAAAAGGTTTGAGCTGCTTGAATTTAGAAATTTGTGACATATCTTTGATTAATACTTATGCAGAAAGTTGTAATGCAAATATTGACAAGTATGTTGGTCTTGTTGGAAATTCTATTGTAGGTTTTAATGTTGTTGAAAAAGAAATTGTTGTTCTTGTTGGAAGTTATTCTACAACATCCCAATGTGCGAATTGTGATACTTTGGTTAGTGCTCTGTTTCCAAACAATACATAAGTTTTAAAAATAACGCTAAAATATACATTTAAATGGCACTACACGAAATTATTAATGAAGATGATTATTTGTTGACTGCAAAAAATGGATTAACTCTTTATAATCCTAGGTTAATACATACAATTCTCGTATTTGAATATAATCAAAGTTGGAAAGAAGATATTATTCCCACAAAAGAAAAAGTGAGATTAGCATCTCAAAAATTAGATGAATTGATTGGATATATTAATAAAAAAACTCTTGGCAATTTGGATATTTATTTCAAATTAGACTATTTAAAAAAACTTGATGGATCATACGCATATTGTAGTGAAAATAGTAAAGAAGAAAAACAAAAAGTTATAATTATTAAATATTGGTCATTATGAAACTCATAATCTGCTCAAAAAATAATATCGCATCAAAGAATATGTTCAAGCAATTTATTTCTAAATTTGACTTTAAAGAATCATATAATCACCTCGGATTTAAAGATTCAAAAATTTATAAAAGCCCTAAATTTGAAGGATTCGAATTAATTAATATGAATAATACAATTCTTGATGTGGATTTTTTAAATGCGTTTTTTAAACCAGAACTTTATATTGTTGCATCAACACACACATCAAAGTCTGGCGAAAAAACATTAACTTGCCATCCAACAGGAAATTTTTCTGTGGCGGAATTAGGAGGAAAGGATTTCGAAGTTTGTTTATCTAATGCAGTATATTTAAGGAATTGTTTATTGTATTTTAAGAAATTTCAACACGATTTTCCTGATTACGAAATTTGTTTTGAAGCAACACATCATGGACCTTCCCATATGAATGCACCTTTAACGTTTGTTGAATGTGGAGGGACTGAGAAAGAGTGGAATGATTTAAGAGTTTGTGAGATTGTGTGTAAAGCGATATTAGAGTCTGAAAATAAAGAACAACATGATAAAAATGCAAATTCTAATGGAGAAAAAGTAAGAATTGCTGTAGGATTCGGAGGTCCTCATTATACTCCCAACTTTTCAAAAGATTATGTTTTAGATAAAATTAAAGAAAAATTTAATTATAAAAATTTAAAT
>CAYJUR010000099.1:0-4772 GCA_964373405.1 uncultured Methanosarcinales archaeon
TTTGTGAAAACTATTTGCTTTGCTCTTTTCTTTTTTTCTTCATCTCTTCCCAGAAAGCGATAAATCTATCCTGGTTTTCTTGATTAATCTCATCTCATGATCATCCTTATATACCTCTCTTTATTGATTATAAGATATGAAAATTGAGCAGACAACTATTCAAAAAACCTTCACAGTAAGCTATAGAAATAAAACTTACTATATTGATTATGTTAATTCAGATGGACAAACTCTTGCTCTTCTAAATAGGAATAATTGGGAGATTTATAGAGAAGACCATGAATTGTTGGAGATTTATTTGTTTAAATGTGATAGTGAAAAAGAGAAATTGATGGCAAAGAAAAATGTGGAATTGGCAAATAAACTAATAGAACTTTGTATTAAGCATTTTAATGATTACAAACCCTTTAATCATGAGGAAGAGATTGAAAAGGCAGGGATATTTTAATTTTAAATTTGAGACCTTGAGGTTTTTGAGTGACTATAATATTATATTAACCGCTAAGAATTATTTGTATTGATTTCAATTTTCATTAAACCCCTATTATCTCCTACAATTACTGGCATAGCCTTTCTTCTGATTTTCTTCGGTCTGATTAGCATCTCTTCCTCATGCATTAAATGCCTTTTGGGACAGGAGGGGTTTTTTTGCAATTCCTTTAAAAGGCTATAAACTGGATGTTTCCGTTTTCTATGTAACTCTGGGTCATAACTATCAAATAAAACAAGATGGTTGTGTTTTCTTGCTATTTTTCTGAACTTTCTAATTTCGTCCAATGTCCAATAAACAGGTATCGGATTCCTGTAGCTACAATTCCAACAACAATCATTTATTTTTACTCTCAACTTCCATAAAGTTTCAAGTTTTTTTAAGCATTCTTCATAAGGAATCTTCCAATTAGTAAGCATAAATACAGAGATATCTTTACTTTTGTAACCTGCCTTAATTAGCCACCTAATCGTTTGCTCAATTTTACTACTTAAAACATAACCGAAATCCCAAGCCAATCTAACATTGATGAATCTATTACGTTTTAATGCTTTTGCTTTTTCAAAAGACATATTTCTAAAATCAATTCCACAGATAAGTTCGTAATAAACTGCTAATCCATTAACTTTTTTTGAACCTAGTTCATCCATCCATTTAATGGCTTGAGGAAAAACCATTATATTTTCATCTGTGATTTTTACTAAATTCCTATTAATGGGAGGGATAGGATAAACTTTCATTTTTTTAGAAGCAAAACAATATTGACAACCATTAGGACATCCATAACTTACTTTTATCACTTGATAATCTTCTTTTTGATTTAATGGTTCTGGGAGCTTATCAATTTCGTCCCATTTAATAAAACTCCCAATGTTTTCAACGGCCCTTCCTGTAAGAATTACTTCTTTTTCAGGGAACTGTTTTTTCTTTTCTTTATAGATTTTTCCGGCTTCTGGTAAATCCCAAGTAAACATGCAATCGACTATAATGAGATCATTATGTTTTTTATAATACTCTTTTAATTTATAGTGCATCGGATTGTAGAGCGACCTTTTGCCTACAATAATCAATTCTACCGTTTTAACACCTCTTTTGATCATATTAGGAGATATATATTCTAGAATGATCAACGTATTTAAACTTTATTGATCCAGAATATAGAGATCAAAGGATATACAAAAACCGCACTAATTTAATTTAAAGTTTTAAATTATTTTCAAAACTTTTAACTTCAGCTAGAAATTTTTTAACTATACTCAATTTGGCTTGATCTTGAAGTTCTTTTCTTAATTTGAGTATCTTTGCATTGTGTAGTTCTTTAGTTATCCTTGTTAAGAGTTTCAGGAAGGAAGACTCATGTTCAGGATTATTACTAAATGCCACTTCCTTACAAGACGAAAATTTTCCTCCATCATTAAATAATGCTTTAGCCTTTTTATCACCCAAAATCTTTGGTAAATGTCTAACCGCTTCCGCACGTGGAATCTTATCTTCCTTTACCCAACTTGCAAAATCTTTAACTATTTTTGGATTACTTTGTCTCTCTTTTTTGAATTCTCTAAGTTTGTAGAACTCCATAAAATAACTGAACTTCCCTATGTCTTTCACATTTTCATTTTTCATTGCAACGTAACTATCCAGCATCCTTTCAATCTCGGCTTTTGGTAAGCCTAAATCTTTTGCGATCGCGTCTGCAGTCATTTGAAATTGATTTTTCATTTTATGAACATATCCAGCTTTTTCAAAAGTTCTCCATGCGGCTTTTCCACGAATATGATAGGTACCTAATAATTGAAAAATTTGTTTTTCTGTTACCTCAGGCGGTAACTGAATTGTAAGTATCCATCTCCATTTGTCTTTTTCTTTATTCGTTGTTGCATTTTCATAAAGTTTTCTGCATGCGCATAATCTTGAATTCCCTTCCAAGACTACATTATCTTTAACAATCACAGGATCAATCATGCCTTGATTTGATTTGATATCTTGATAAAGGTCCTTTGTTGAATCTAATTCCCATAATTCCTTTTCAATCTGTTCTTGTGTTGGTGATTTATACCCAGAGATTATATGCTGAACTCTCGGATTTTCTAAATAATATTTTAATTTTAGAATGTCCAAATTAATGGGATGGTAATCAACTTTTTTACCCCCAATAACAATTTCAATCGGTTTGTCTTTTGTCATTTTTATCCTCCCAGTATTTGAATTAGTTCTTTCTTTGTAAGAAAATCTTTGTTTGGCATTATTTGATTAGAATCGCCTTGCAGGAATTTTGCAATATTTTGTTTTTTGAATATTATTTCATCTATGTATAGATCAATTGTGTCATTCGCCAATACATTTAAAATTATACAATCCTTTGTCTGAGAAATCCTGTGAATTCTGTCTTGAGACTGGATATAATCAACCAAATTAAAACTTCTATCCAAATAAATCGCATTATTTGCTATGGTCAGCGTAAGGCCTTCTCTTGCCGCAGCAGGATTAGCTATCATTATTTTACAATTTGAATCTTTTATAAATTTATTTACAGACTTATTACGATCTTCAACACTCATTTTTCCATATATTGTTACAGGGCTATATTTTCTGTACCTTACCTTTAACGATAAAATGTTATCAATGAAAGATGTCCAAATAATTACTTTTTCATTTTTGAACACAATCTTTTTTATTAAGCCATCCAATTTCAAGAATTTTGCAGGATCTTCATTATACCTTCTGTCAATTAATCTTGGATTTGAAGCAATTTGATTGAGTCTTAGCAACCTTTTCAGAATATTTTCTGCATCATCCTTTATTTGGTCTCCGTTCATTTGACTTACTTCCAAATACAATTCCTCCTTTAGTTGGTCGTACATGTCTTTTTGGATTCCAGTAAGATCAACATATACAGATTCAAATTTCTTGTTGGGGAGTTCTAAAACATCGTCTTTTAATCTCCTAATAGAAATTGAATTGATTGCTTCTCTCAACAAACTCATTTTTTCATTATTGAACTTATTATTTTTTAGGTCAATAGAGAAGTCTTTCTTGAATGATTCATAGTTTGACCCGAATTTTCTCCCGCAGTCTAAAAAATAAAACTGGGCCCATATATCATATGGCTTATTTGCAACCGGAGTTCCTGATATAATAATTCTCTTTTTGGCAAGATGAGATAGAGAAAATAACGCCTGCGCAGCTTTTGATTTAGGGTCTTTAATTCTATGGCTTTCATCCAGAACAATTGCCGCTTTTTTTATTCTAAGAAACATTTGAATTCTTTTTACTTCATTGATCAACAAATCATAATTGATTATATAGAAAGGAGCATTAGCCATAAATTTCATGCCCTTTTCCCTTTCATTTCCCATTAATGCAATAGTGTTAAGATTGGTGTGTTTTTCTATTTCATCAGACCAATTTTGCACCAGTGTTTTTTTACAAACTATGAGCACACAGTTAATTATTTGGTCATGCAGATCCTGTACCAGTGAGTCTAAAACTATCTTCGTTTTCCCCAAACCCATTTCATCAAATAAAGCAACTTCTTTATTTTTTCTTATGAAGCTAGTAGCCTCAACTTGATGTTGCATTGGCTTGGTTTTTAGATTATAATTCAATTTGTAATTCATCATTTGGCATTAACTCTTCAGGTATTTTCAAGATTGTAGCTTTTTCTAAATTTGGTAATATTTTTTTGATAAGATTACTGCTGTACTCATAACAACTACTTGGGCAACCAATAATTATGTTGCATCCCGCCTTGTAATAATCCTCTATCTGCTCTTTAGTTCTTTTAGAATGAATATCGTACATTGTTTTTGCTTCTCCAATACAAATCTCATAATTTTTATTTACACCAATTAAATCCGGTCTATGCCTTATTATCTTTGGTGGTAATTTCAAAGAGTCTACTAAACCGGATTTACCTTCAACGCATACAGGTTCAAATCCGCTGACTCTCATTTTTCTTATGATACAATCAATAATAAATTGGTGCTTAATAGTTGCCATTTACTTTACCAACTCCAGTGTCTTCTCGGATGTTTCTTGCAAATCTTCAATTAATCTTACTTTCATGGGCTGATGCCCTAACTTCATATCGGTGATTTCATGATTCTGTAGTTTATCTAAACCTTCTATTACCTTTCGTATATTTTCGAATAGACTGGAAGTAAGTTGTGGTTTTAATATTGACAGTTCCTCAATGGCTGCATCATACCCATTTCTAATAAAAATTTCCCTTATGTCTTTATGTTCTACAATATCTCTTAAATCTCTTACGTCTTGTGCTCTA
>CAYJUR010000100.1:0-4759 GCA_964373405.1 uncultured Methanosarcinales archaeon
TCCCCAATTCTTGATCCCTACCCCTCAACAATCAGGAAGGCCATTATTTTTTTAACCTCCACACAAACTCAAAGTGAGAAAATGATATCGCAACAAATTCCGATTATGGCAGAGATGGCGTATTCATATTTAATGTACCAAAAGTCAAAAGTCAAAGTAAAGTATCCGAATAGAGTATACAAGTTGTGATAATATATTACATTATGGTTTTGCAAAGAACAAGCTACGCAGGTCAGGTAGCTACATAAAGTACAATTCGACTGACATATGCAAAGGATTGTAAAAAAACTGAGAGTATAAAAAAAGTTAATTAAAAGACAATAAATGTACAAAGACGTCTTTTAGTAAGGGTCGGTTCAGTAATGAATTGCTCCGTAAGAAAAAAACAAAAAAAGTGAGGCATAATAAATTTATTTAAAAGAATTAAAGCTAATTCCATTATTAAATGAACTTTTCATGGATTAGCTATATAGTAAATCACTAGAATAAAGTTCAAAAATGTGATTTACTATAAGATGGCAAAAGATAAAATTTCTAAAACTTTGACCATCATTCTTATTTTTCTTCTTGTTTTGAATTTGGTTCTATTTGCTATTGGAAAGATTAATTCATGGATTTTTTGGATAGTAACGTTTATATGTTGGATTGTATCTCTTTACTTTAGAAAAAAACTATTTAATAGATGATGAGAAAAGTATATGAAAATAAAATTATTAGACAAAGAGTTTGAAGCAAAATTTGATGAAGTTAGTAAATCAAAGTTATGCGTTATTTATGTCCCCGGAGTTAGCGGAAAAGCTACAGAGAGATTTGACGATTTAGCTAAAGAATTTAATAATCAATGGATTTCTTTTTTAAGAGTTAATTTGTGGGAAGATGAAAAGAAACTCGGAAATCTAAGCATTAATACAATGCACAAATTAATAGATGGAATTATTAATTTTGTGATGTTAAAAGGCTATAAAGAAATTGGACTAATAGGAAAAAGTTTTGGTGGCGGAATTTGTTTAACTTATAGAAACAAAAATGTAGACAAAATGCTTCTTTGGGCTCCTGCAATTGGATTAAGTGAAGAATGTAATTTAAATTCTATCAGGAATGAACAAATATCTAATTTTAGTAGTATGCGAAATGTGAAAATTAATAAAAACTTTCTTTCTGATTTGAGAATAAGTGTTGGAATAATACATGGAACTAAAGATGAAGTTGTTTCTATAGAAAGTTCAAAGAAATTGATTGCAATGTTACCTAATTCTAGATTGATTACAATAAGCGGTGCAGATCATTCTTATAGAGAAGAACCTTATGCGACTAAATTAATTGAAGAGACTATAAGGTTTTTTAAGAAGTGAATATGAATCAACAAACTATTTTAGGAATTGGAATATTGGTTGTATTTATTGGAATCGGCATATTGATTATTGGAAGTATGTTTAATTTCAACAAAAGTGGAAATAAAAGCGAGAGTAAAACAGAATCAAAAATTGCTGTTGTTGGATTCTTTGGACCGATACCTTTTGGGTTCGGAAATGATAAAGAGATGTTAAAGTGGGGGTTGGTGATTGGAGGAATCATATTGGTTCTTATGCTATTGTATAGCACAAATCTTAGATAACAGAAACAACATTTATAAACATAAATGAAACCATTAATATTATGCTCTCAGACAAAGAACAAAAGAAGCAATTTAAAGAAATCGCATCAAGAAGTCCTGATAGATATTATCCTACAGAAGTTCTTAAAGAATTAGGATTTGTTCGAAAACAATGTTCTTGTAAAATGAATTTTTGGACAACAAACAAAGATCAAAACAAATGTGGAGATCCGTGTTGTCAGGGAGGATTTTTCTTTCACAAACAAAAATTAGCAAAAAATAATATGACTTATATTCAAGTTTGGCAAAAGTTTTCAAAAATGTTTGCTGAAAAAGGATACAAACCTCTTAATAGATATCCTGTCGTTGCTCGTTGGAATCCCACAATGGATTTTACAATCGCTTCAATTGCTGCTTTCCAACCACACGTAGTTTCTGGAGAAATGAAACCACCTGCAGAGTATATTACAATTCCTCAATTCTGTTTGAGATTTGGAGACATAGATAATGTAGGCATAACTGGTTCACACATGACAGGATTTGTGATGATTGGTCAGAAATGTTTCGTAGAAGCTCATAAATGGAATCAGAAAAAAGTTTTTAGAGATATATGTGATTGGATTTTTACAGGATTAGGAATTGATAAAAAAGATGTAACATTCCACGAAGATGCATGGGCAGGTGGGGAAAATTTTGGACCATGTATGGAATTTTTCTCTGGAGGAGTTGAGTTAGGAAATCAAGTTTATATGATGTATGAGCAAATTGAAAGTGGAAGCAAAGAATTGAAATTAAAAGTTCTTGATATGGGGATGGGGATGGAAAGAAATGCGTGGTTCTCTCAAGGATGTGCTACTGCATATGACGCAGCGTTTCCTGAAGTTATGAAAAAATTAAGGGAAATAACTAAGATAGAAACTAATGATGAAATAATGAGAGAATTTGTTCCATATGCAGCCTCATTAAATGTTGATGAAGCAGAAAATATTGAAGAAGAGTGGAAGAAGATTGCTCGAAAAATTGATGTTGATGTTGACATATTAAGAAATACTATATTACCCTCATCTGCGCTTTATTCTGTAGCTGAACATTGCAGATCTTTATTGTTTGCATTAAATGATGGTGCATTGCCTTCGAATGTTGGAGGAGGTTATAATTTGCGTATTTTGATTAGAAGATGTTTATCTTTTATTGACAAATTTAAGTGGGACATTTATCTGCCTTATGTTTGTGAGTGGCACGCATATGAATTGAAAAATTTGTTTCCTGAATTAATAGACAATTTAGTTTTGGTTAGAAAAATATTAGATGTTGAAAAAGAGAAATACGAAAGTTCTAAACAGAAATCAGAGCAAATCATTAATAACATAATCGCAAGAAATGAAGAAATAAATGATAAAAAATTATTAAAATTATATGATAGTGATGGAATTTCGCCACACTTGCTTGCTGAAATTGCAGAAAAGCATGGAAAGAAAATAAAAGTGCCTGACAATTTTTTTGCACTTGTTGCTTCTCGTCACGAAAAAGGAAAGCAAGTTCATCACACATCTAATTTAGATTTGGATTTTGAAGATGTTAAAGAACAGGAAATATTATATTATGATGATTATAAAATAGTAGAGTTTGATGCGAATGTAATTTATTCAAAAGGAAAATATGTTGTATTAGATAAAAACTATTTTTATGCGACATCAGGTGGACAGTTGCACGATATTGGTTCTATAGATGATTCTAAAGTGGTTGATGTTACTAGAAGTGGAAATAAAATAGTTTGTGTTCTCGAAAATGAAAGAGAATTTAATATTAATGAGAAAGTGCATTGTGTAATTGATTGGGCTCGTAGAAAGCAGTTAGCACAACATCATACCGCGACTCACATTGTTAATGCCGCCGCTAGACGTGTTTTAGGAGAACATGCAAATCAAGCAGGAGCTAAAAAAGAATTAGACAAAGCACATATTGATATAACTCATTATCAAGCGATTACTGATGGGGAGTTGAAGGAGATAGAGAAGGAAGCAAATAAGATTGTTAATTCTAGTATTGATATGAAACTAAAATTTTATCCTAGAGATGAAGCTGAAACAAAATTTGGAAAAAATATATATCAGGGAGGAGTTGCACCTGGGCAAATGCTTAGAATTGTTGATATTCCTGGAATTGATGCGGAAGCTTGTGGAGGAACTCACTTACATAATACTAAAGAAGCTGAAGAGATTCGTTTGATTAAAAGTACAAAAATACAAGATGGAATTGTTCGTATCACATTTGCTGCTGGAGAAGCTGCTCTAAATTTGGATAAAAAAGAAGGAAATATATTAAATGATTTATCTAAAGAATTAGGCGTAAATGAAGACGAAGTTCCTTCTAGAGTTAATGAATTGTTTATGAAGTGGAAGAAAGCGAAAAAAGGAAAATTAGAAGAATCAGAAAAGAAATTGATTGTTAAAGAAAAGTTTGAAGGAGATGCTTTGTTAGAAGCTTCTAGAATCTTAAAAACCCCAGTCGAACATTTGTTGAAGACTGTGAGAAGGTTTAAGAGTGAGATTGATGAGGAGTAGAAGGATGAATTTGTTTCAATAATAATTAGATTTATTTTTTTTATCAATATTATAAATAACCATTCCTGCAACTCCACACACCAGATATCCTATTATCGAGCTAGTCAAAGCTGAAAAATTATGAAGATCATCATTGTATAGAATATGTTCAATCATATGAAATTTAAAATTCGCTATAGCTCCAATAATTCCACAAACATGAAAAGGCCAAGTTTTGACAAAAAAATCATAACCTCCAATAGCAGCACCGCCAAGAGAACATAAACTATTGGTTGCAAATTTAAGAATTTTATGGTAATCTGTTTTTTTCACATACGAAGGAATTGGAGTATTAATAGGAGATACATTTATTCTCCTTCCATCAACACCCAACACTCTCCCTTCATTAATTTCATCAAATCCATTCAAAGAATCAAAAGGATTTATTATTAAAGAACCATCTCCATTAACAGTCATTTCAAGATCATTTTCCGCGACTTTTCTTCCACCAAGAAATCCTCTTAAAATAAGTCCAAAATCTCTTCTATTTATTTGATAAAGTGAAAGATTTTCTTTATGTGGACCGACTATATTGATTTTGGATTTATCAAAAGATTCTTCA
>CAYJUR010000101.1:0-4727 GCA_964373405.1 uncultured Methanosarcinales archaeon
CGCAGCACCCAAGCCAGGTAAAAATCCGGTCAATGTTCCTGCGAATGTTGATGCGATAATTTCTAAACTCATTTTTGTTTTTGGCACTTCAAGATTTTCCGTAAGTCTTTGTTTAGGAATTTTTGCATTGTTTTTCAATGAATCTATTAACATTGATATACCAAAAAGTCCAGAAAGCATAGGGAATAAAGGATCTTTTAGATTTGGAAAATTTAAAACAATATATCCAAAAACGCCCGATATAGTAACCACAAAAAACGCCCAAAACTTTTTATCTTTTCCTGGCTCCTTCAATGTCATAAATATGACAATACAAAGCAAAATTAGGCCGATATATGGGGATACTGTGTCGCTGAATTTTGGGATGAACCATATCAAAAATGGAAAAAGACAAAGTGTAGCAATAACTGACAAAAAGCATCCAACAGTTGTGAATTTGATTGCCTCAAACGCATAACCTTTTAGTACCATTCTGTGCCCAGGTAAAATTGATAATGCAGTTTCTGCTTCAGGCACACCAAGAAATATTGAAGGAATAAAATCCAAAAATGTATGTGTTATTCCCATTGCAATTATTACAATAATTAATGAAAATGGATCAGTGTAATTTAATAAAAATGGTGAAAAAGAAACAATCAAAAGTGAAACTAAGTTTATGTGGATTCCAGGAATAAGGCCTGTAAAAATCCCACAAAAGATTCCTACAAAAATTGCTATAATAATTGATATCATTGTGAATGTAAAAACTGACCACTTTCGTGGTCAGCTTCTTTCTTAAGGCGGCGTGACTGGGATTTTCAGGTTTTTACCCTTTTGAACCCAGATAAGACTTGGTAGTCTATCGTGATTTTGAGTCACGTGCACTACCAGATTATGCAATCACGCCAATTCCCGAAAGCTTTATATATTTTTCATGCTTTTTACTAATTGCTTGGTAGTCTGTCGCGATTTTGAGTCGCGTTTTTCTTTATTTTTATTAAAATCTAGAAGTATATTATTTCAATTATTATACTATATATATTGTATATACTGACATTTATAAAGAAATGATATTTTCAAGAAAAAGCATCAATTTGTAAGTGTATTCTTTGCTTCAATATTCCTACAATTCTTGCTACAACATTCTTCTAGAACATTCAAACAGTTTTCGCAGGATATAAATCTTCTATCACATTCATATCTCTTACAATTGTGATATACATCTGATGGAATATTACACAATTCACATTGTGAAATTATTTCTGATTGTTTTGAGGAATCTATTTCTATTGCTCCTCTTGTGTCGAAAACAAAACATTTACCTTCCCAATAATTATTGCTACATTCTAGGCCATATTTTATAATTCCACCCTGTAATTGATATACATCCTTAAATCCGTTCTCAACAAGGAGTGCTGAAGCTTTTTCGCACCTAACTCCCCCAGTACAATATGTAATAATTTTTTTGTTTTTTAAGTGTTCAATTTCTTTTACATGTTTTGTCACATCTCTAAATATATCAGTATCAAAAACTACAGCATTCCTGAATTTGCCTATTTTTGTCTCATACTTATTTCTCATATCTATAATTACAAAATCTTCTCCTTTTTGATACATTTCTTTGAGCTTTTTTGGTTCGATATACTTTCCTTTTTTATTCATATCAATATTCATTTTAGAAGTAACAATCTCTGGCCGAATTCTGACAAACAATTTTTTAAAGCCATGACCTTTTGGAGAATCAGTTATCTTGAAATCAATGTCTGCAAATCTCTTATCTTTTCTCATCTCATTGACATATTTCTGAACATCCCAAAATTCGCCAGACATACATCCATTTATGCCTTCTTTTGCAAAAATAACTTTTCCAAGCAAATTTAATGACTTACAGAGCTCAAAATGTTGTTTTCTAATTACTTCCAAATCATACAAATCTACATATTTATAATACAACACGTTCTTCATAAAAATACAAATGAAAGCAAGAATTTATAAAAGTTATGCTAATTATGTTATCATTCTGCCTAAATTTATGTAGCTCTAACATCAACTCTCTCAACTAATTCAATATATGTTTTCATGCCCCTGCCACCAACTATGTTATCTTTTTGTTTGAAAGCAATTGTCACAAAATCATACACTTTAAGATTTCTTAAATCAGTTCCTGCTGCCACATTTTGATCGAAATGAATTCTTTGGTGTGTATTTCCAACTAACACATCTCCTCTCATATTGATGATACCATTCTGTTTTTTAACAAAACTAATGCTTTGAATCCTTGCAATTTTAGTAACACCTGTACTACTCGCAATAGTTGTGCTTTTATCGAATTTTGCTGTATCGTCGTACACCATTTTTACATTAGGACTCACTAAAACATTTTTTTTGCTCATCTCTATATAAGCCATTTTCTCAGTAGCTTTAGCTTGAGTTGATTCACGCCAATTAGCAATTGAAGAATATTGATGTTCTTCCTTTATTACTCTGCCATCATCCCATTGATCCCAAACATTACTACTCCTCCAAGAAGCCGATGCTAAAGAAGACATAGCCACTAGAAACAAAACACTCACAACAAACATTATTTTTGCTTTCATATTAATTACCCCCATAATCCTAATGCCCATTAAAAAGTCCTAGTATATAAGTTTTGCTAAACAATATTGAAAAAATTAACTCTATATCAATTCCAAATCCTTCAACTTCTTATGTAAAGTCTCATATCTAAGTCCTATCTTTTTTGCACAAACCTTTTGATTGTCCCATTTCTTAATTGCTTCTGAGAAATATTTCTTTTCAAACATATCTGTTGCTTCATCAAAAGTAAGCCTTATATCGGGGATTTTTGTTGCTATAGATTTAGTAACATTTTCATTTACATCCTTGCTTTTAGCTTTAGTAATGTCATATGTTCCTAAAGTTTCTTCAACAACCCCTTTAACATACATTTCTTTTTTTGTATCATCAAAATGATAGGGTTGTGTCCTTAATTTGTTAACATCAATTTTAAACTGTTCTATGAGCCTGTGTATGGATCTCCTGTCTATTGCACCAATTCTTGCTGCTTCAGATATATTTCCATTCGTATGTTGTAGAATATTTATTAGAAATGCCATTTTAAACATTTCCTTTGCTTTTTTGAAAGAGATATTTACATCAACATCATAATCAATATTGCCCTCAATAATTTTGCTAGATATATCTTCATTAATCTCATTTACAGTAACACCTAAGAACTTAGACATAGCTTCCCTTACAACTGGTTCTACTCTTTCCTTTCTTTCTGCTAATTTTTCTAAGTTTTCTTTTTTGGGCATGAAAAATATGTCTCAGTCTATGTATATAAAACTTCTGAAATCAAATCATAAAGCTTTAACTAAATTTGAGATTTATAGCTAAAAAGTCAAATTTAGCTATGATGCGCAAAGCGTCATCTTTAAATACCCCCTCAAAGTTTCCTACTAAAATGGCAAAAATAGTTAATTTCAGAAGGGCAAGAAGGCATACAGAAGGCAATCATATGGTTATTTTTATAGATGGTGTTAAAACAAAAGAAGAAGCTTCTAAATTAGTCGGAAAAGTAGTAACATATCAAACAGGAAGTAAGAATGGTAACACGATTAAAGGAAAAGTATCTGCAGCACATGGAAATAAAGGTGCAGTAAGAGCTATATTCGAAAAAGGTATGCCTGGTCAAAGTATTGGTAAAGATGTTGATGTCAAGTAAATTCTAGCTTTTTTTGAATTCAAATAATTGACAGCAACGCTTATAAAAGAATAATAACTACATTCTCTTAAAATGGTTTTAAATCAAGCGGCTTCGAACATTATAACTTTAATTAGTAGTAGGACAGCTGCAGGTTTAATCTTTTTATTTTTAGTATTTCTACTTTTGTATGGTATCTTTGCTAAACTACTATCTAAAACTTTAGATAAAGGAAAACCATCAAGAGCTACAAAAGGAGCGGCATTATCAATCGCAGGCATTGTTGTACTCTCTTTATTCTACGGACTTTCACAAGCACAATTTTTTCTACGGATTCAAGGTATTGCTGGAGCAATAAGCACTGTTTTTGGTCTTATTGTTGGATTTTTTGTATTTGTTCTTTTCAGATTTGGCTTATTTAAAAGCGAAGAAAAAAGAAGAGAAGAATTATGGGGAATTGGTTTAAGAGATATTATGTCAATTCTTGGTGCAGCCTGTGCGTTATGGACGGCAGGAGTTATAGGAAATAATGGAACTCTTCTAGCGTTTGGAATAATTTTATTTTTCATTTCTGCAATAGTTTTCATTATGGCATTAGTATCAGGATTTGGTGGAGAAGAAAAGAGAAATATTCACAGAGATTGTTTGAATGATTATTATAAATTAGAATCCAGGTGCAAAAATATTCATGACAGATATAAGCGAGAAAAAGCTAGGATGGACAAAAAAGATTGTGATAATTTTGATTTAAAACATAGGGAATATACTGCTCTTTCTGTAAGTGTTAAAGTAAAAATTGAAAAGAAATACTTTCTTGCAAAACGTGATTATGAAAAGGCAAATAAAATATTAGATGAAATTGTAGATGAATTAAACAATCTTAAAAAACTCCTTGATGAGCTAGAATCAATATTGCCCAGAAGATAAAGTTTTAATTAATTTCAAGTTCAATCATCGCAAATCCTCTAGTTTGTGATTAATGGTCGAAAATTATAGAGTGGATTTGCAACTGTGTACAAAGACATACCTGTCTTTGGCAGAT
>CAYJUR010000102.1:0-4725 GCA_964373405.1 uncultured Methanosarcinales archaeon
TGCAATATAGGATCCAACTCTCACATTGTAATTCCTGTATTTCCCAGATATGTCTTTTTTGGTTTCACCAAAAATTTGTTTATGCCATTCTAATAAAACTTTATTGCTTATTTTTTCTTTTTTCTTCAAAATTTCAAGGAATACTTTGTAATGCGATTCTGTTTCTCTTATGTCTCTCAAAGATTTGTTTGGAGCAATATTTTCTTGTGTAATTTCTCTTACTTCGTGCTGCGTAATTGTTGAACCTTCAATTGCGTTTGTATTGTATGTAAATGCAATTGCTATTTCATGGAGTTCTTTTTCTCTGGCGGAAATAGGATATTTGTGCCATTCTTTTTTGAAGTTTTGTTTGATTTTTTCTAATTTTTCATAAACAGGTTTTCTTATTTCTTTTATGAAATCCTCTTTTATTTGTTTGATATTTAGAGGGATTTCTTTTCCAATGTATTTTTCCTTAACTGCAACCTTGTTTTTTGTTCTGTAAACGAATTGTAAATAGTAGTATATTTCATTCCCTATCTTTCTCGTAATTATTCTCATAAATATGTCTTATCATTACATATTTATAAATATTTGCTTTTTTGAACAAATGTAATGGTAATAATTATTACTTTTCAATACCTCCACTAACTCATCATCTAAATATTGGAGGACATATGTTTTATTCTACTAAATTGAGTCCTCCAATATTAGATGAGGACATCTTTTGACACGTTAATTATGTCCTCATCTAAACCCAATTCTTCAATAACGATTTTGCCTTTTTCAGAATTTAATAAAGGCATTAAATAAACTATGTTTTTGAAGGACTCTTCTTTTGAAGTGTGCGTTTTTTTTGCGATAGCTTCAGCCATAGCTTTCTTTTTTGCGATTTTGTTATTATAAATCCATATTGTGAGTGGGCGTTTGTTTTGTTCGTATGTAATTGAACTTGTGTTTGCGGTGTCTTTAGCACTTCCAATTCCTCCGGATAATAATGCGTCCATGTAAACCAAAAATCTCCAATATTGCCATCTTCTAATTCTTCCCCTAAAAACGTCCGCCTTCGACAAATGATCATAAGCTCTTGCTAAGGATTCTCCAAAATATTCTTTTGGCAAATTATGGTCCATCCACATAATTACGTCATCCATATCTTCATCAATATTTTGAAATGCTTCTTTTGTTATATTTGTGTCTTTGTTTTTTAATACAATTGAAAGTGCTTTCAAAATTGAAAGTTTCTTTTCTCTGTTACTTATTGAGTCGCTTTCTCCTTTCAAAAGTTGTTTGTTGTTAGAACTTAATGTTTCTAAATCGTTTATTGCTCCCCTTAAATCTCCTTCCGCTTTTTCTGCTAAAATAGATAATTCGGACTCATCAAATTTGATTTTTTCAGATTCACAAATTTTCTTAAGTATTTGTAAAACATCTTTTCCGCTCAGAGGATTAAATCCAACTAAAGTACATTCTTTTCTTAACGCTTTAAGTTTGTCTGAGTAAGCATCATTTGCAGTACATATTATAGGAAATTTTGTTTCTTGTATTAAAGGGATTAGAGCAGCAACTCCTCCTTTGTCTTTTGTTCCTGAAACTCCATCAACTTCGTCTAGTAAAATTACTTTCTGTTTCTGAAACAAAGATTGTTGTTTTAATGATGCACCTATAATAGTTTCAATCGCTTCTTTGTTTCTAACGTCTGAAGCATTTACTTCTAATATTTCTAAATCCAAATCTTTCATTACTGCGTATATTGAAGAAGTTTTACCACAGCCAGGAGGGCCGTATAATAATAGTGCTTTCTTTTTTTGTTTGCTAAAATTTTCTATGAAGTTTTTTAGAACTGTGATTGCTTTGTCTTGTGAATAAACTTCTTTTAAAGAAGTTGGTCTATATTTTGAGGTCCATGGAGGCATGAGAGAATCAAATTTATGGAAATATATAAGGGTTGTTATGAAAAAATGTTAAAAATCAGCTTTTCGCCAAAATACATTCCTCGATACTAAATTAACATTAATTTCAAATTTTGGGATGCATTGATGAGAGGATTTATGAATTGGTTTGAAAATGAAATTGGATTTTATATCTAATTTTGATTGTTTAATTTAGAAAAAGATTATAAACAAACCTGATTTATACGTGAATATGAGCTACAAACATCTTCAGAAATTTAAGATATAAAAAAAAGTTTTAGAAAGTTTGTTTATTTTTTATTTAGAACGAAAGCTGATGGTCATGAAAAATATAGTCGTGTATTGTTGAATAAACCCGAAGATTATGATTTTAAAAGTTATAATTAGGAGGTGATTTCTTTTTCTAAAAACCGTTTTATGTTCAAAATTATTTTTTTTCTGCTTACAAATGACGTACACTCAACTTCTATTTTTGAAGGATTGTCTGCAGTTTTTTTTATTTTTCTAAATTCTCCACAGAGCCTGTACATAATTTTGTCGCAATCAGGTATAGATGAATGATAATTTGTTGGTGAATTTTGTTCAAAATATTTGCTTAGTGATTCAGGACTTCCTAAGTATCTTGTTCTTAGAAGGGAGTATTCAGGTACATAAACTAATGTCAATTCAATTTTATCATTAATTCTTCTCTCAATTGCTATCCCATGGCACGCTTCATTTTTTAAATCTAGATAATCTAAAGTAATTCCAATATTATATAAAGATAAATAAATTCCTCTTTGTGTTAATTCTTCACAAACTCTCTCCAAACCTTCCATTTCAGGTCATATATTGAAAATCTTTATAAAGGTTATTTTTTTACATAGAATTATGTTCCTTTCAAACAAAGAAATCAGTGCTTTAAATGAACAGATTAAACTAGAGTTTGGTGTAGATAAGTTTTTCTCTGGCAAAGATAGAGTTGAGAGAAAGAAGAAAGAAAATAAAAATGATACAGATGTTCCTCTTGTTAATATTGAGATATTATTTAGAGATGATGTTCCTGTTTTTTTCTATTTCGAAAATAGATTAGTTCCTCATTTGAAGAATCTTCAATCAGACAATTTTTTAAAGAAAGTTGTTGTTGATATGCCTGCTGTTCCTTATATGATAAAAGGCGCAGATGTAATGAGGCCTGGAATTAAGGAGATTGATGAAGGAATAAAGAAAGATGAAATTATTTCTGTTGTTGATGAGAATAATAAAAAAGCGGTTGCAGTAGGGATTGCTTTGTTTGATTCTGATGAAATGAAACAAATGGTGAAAGGAAAGGTAATCAAAAACATACATTTTGTTGGAGATAAAGTATGGTAATTAAATCACATCAACCAATTTTCTGCTTTTGGATAGAAAACTCAATATTTTATCGTCTTTAATTCTTCCTGTTCCATAAAAATCTCCATTATTTTCTATTAATAAAAATTCTTTAACATCTAATTTATCATCTTTAATTTTTTTGTCAATTTGTACTCTTAGTTCATCGTCTATGTCTAAATCATTTCCTAAAAGCCATCTTTTAATTTGTTCATCATCTAATTCTAAAACATTCTTTTTTGCGTGTTTTCCAACCAATTGTGATCCTTCAACATTCAATCTAAAACCTTTGTCTTCATAAGTTCCTATTGAAATTCCTATAGAACTTAGTCTTAGATTTTTCCATTCGATTTTACCGACTTCTTTGTTTACAATAAATAATTTCTTTTTTTCAGATAATAAATATCCATAATCTTCTTCAATGTCAGAATCCCAAATTTCTTTAATTCTTTTTTTGATATTTTTTACATCTTTATTGTTTAAGAGTTTTAGTTGTTGCATTAAATCCCCCACACAGGATTTTTGTCACGCATTATGTCTGCAATCTCTCTTAAGATATCTTTTTCTTCTGATGACAAATATTTCTTTAATTCTTTTAATTGTTTGAATTCGTCTTGTTCAATATATGAATATAAAATATCTTCTTCATTAATTTGTCTTCCAATAGTCATTTTAGAAAAACTCATAGCAACCTGATCTCCTCTTTTAGCTTTTTCAATATTTTTCTTTTCCATTTGCATACCTTTTATTGTGTCAAGAGGAACTCCTTCTTTTTTCATAAATCTAATGCCATTCTTAACTTCTCCCGACAATATTTCAACTCCACAAACTGCAGGATTAGATTGTCTAAAAACATAGCCTTTCAAAATCATCATTTTACAAGGTCGTGTCACATCTTCTAATTCTCTTGCTTCTAATTCTCTTTTTTTCTCTTCACTCCACTTTTCATACTGCTCAATTATATTATAAATAATGGGACTTGTAATAATTCCAACACTATGTTCTTTTGCATAATTCTTTACATCATCATCCACAATGATATTAAATCCACATATGCAAGCATATGTTGGTTCTACATCTTTACTTGCAACACCTTCAATAACATCTTTCTTTGATATATCTCCAATCATTGCCTTTCTAATAGGAATATTTTTTTCTTTGAATAACATTTTAAGAGCTTCTAATCCTCCTAATGTATTTGCTTTAAGAATTATTCCTGATTCTTTAGTTTCAAGAATAACTTCTTCAATTTCTTTCTGAATTTCTGCTTTAATTTTTTCTGCATCTTTTGGATCGCAAGCCATTAAAGGCATTCCTGCAACTGCTTTATCTATATCTGGTGCAGAAATTTTGACTCCTGTTGCAGCAATAACTTCATCTACTTGATTATACTTTGATTTTTTCTCCATCATTTCTGACAATGGTGCAGGTTCTAGAAGTGCTTTAATTTTTGTAACAACTGGCTCATGTAAACCTCCAA
>CAYJUR010000103.1:0-257 GCA_964373405.1 uncultured Methanosarcinales archaeon
CTCTCGAAGATTTCTCGACGCAGCGAAATTTTGCGCTATCAAAAGCAACAGGAGAGTGGGTTTTATTTATTGACGCAGATGAGAGAGTTTCCGATGCGCTGACTTTTGAAATCTCCAATGTAATATATCACTCAGATGGAATAGAAAACTCTTATATTGGATTTTATCTTAGACGTTGTGACGTATTGTGGGGAGAGAAAATGAGATTTGGAGAGTCAGGAAGTAAAAAATTATTAAGACTAGCAAAAAAGAACAGA
>CAYJUR010000103.1:267-4589 GCA_964373405.1 uncultured Methanosarcinales archaeon
AAGGAATAGTGCATGAAGAATGGAAAGTACAAGGAAGAAGAGGTGAACTGAAAAATCCATTAATTCATTATCCACATCAGACATTATATGAATTTTTAAAGGAGATTAACTGGTATACAAGTTTGAGAGCAAAAGAATTACTTGAAAAAAAAGAAAATATTTACTGGTGGAAAATACTAGTTTATCCACTAGCTAAATTTTTATTAAATTATGTATATAAAAAGGGATTCCTGGATGGAGAAAGAGGTCTAATATTAGCAATTCTTATGTCAATGCATTCTTTTTTAGTCAGAGGTAAGTTATGGGTCCTAAAAAGTTCTAGAAAATAAAAAATGTTTACCGTTGCCATTTTAATAGGTATATCTTCTTATCTTATTTTTATATTGGGATTATTAAGGCTTTTATATAAACCCATAATTCTCTTTTCCACGTTAGTTTGTCTTTTCACATTCATTTATTTATTCAAGAACTGGTTAATATTGAATTTAATTAGATTTTTCGAAATATCAAAGAAAATTCATTATTTCTTCTCTATAGATAAACTATCTCAATCTTTGATTGTTTTATTATTTTTGCAAGGGATAATAAATCTAGTAGGAGTTTTGGGTCCGGAGCTTGGATTTGATGCGCTTTGGTATCACCTTACTTTACCTAAAATTTACTTAGATAATCATTCTATAGAACATATTACAGGTGGATTATTGTATTATTCGGCGATGCCAAAGCTCACAGAAATGCTATACACAGGAGCGCTTGCTTTTGGAAATGAAATTTTTGCAAAACTTATTCATTTTTCATTTGGAATTTTATGTTTAATTACTCTTTATAAGTTATCAAGAAAGTTTTTTACAACAAAATTATCTATAGTTGTCATTACAATTTTTTACTCAAATCTAGTTGTTGGTTGGATGTCGATAACCGCATATATCGATTTAGCAAGAACTTTTTTTGAAATCATGGCTTTATGGGGATTTATAAATTGGCTAGAAAGCAAAGAGAAAAAATGGCTTATTGAATCGGGAATTATGTTGGGACTGGCAATTTCTACGAAACTTTTAGCGATTGGATCACTTTTTATTTTTTTTATACTTATTATTTATTTTTTCACCTCTGAGGAGTCAAAGCGCCGTTTGCTTCGTCACAATCCGAGGTGGTTTTCTACATTTGGACAACTCGGAGGTGGGAGGGTAAGAAATTTATTTTTTTGCCTATTAGCTTATTTGTTTATTAGTATATTAATCCCTCTTCCTTGGTTTGTTTTTGCATTTATTAATTCAGGAAATCCTTTTTATCCAATTTTTGAAAATATTTATCCTATAAATATTAATTTAAATTTTATAAATCCTTTGAAACTTTCAGATCCAATTAATCCATTATATGTAGTTCTTATGCCTATCGCTATTTTATTATTTAGCAGGCAAACATTTTTACTTAAAATAATTTCTATTTATTCAATTTTGTCATTTTTAATTTGGCAGCTGACTCCAAACACAGGAGGTGGAAGATTTATTATGCCTTATTTGCCTGCATTTTCAATCCTTACTGTTTGGGTGATTAGAGAGATTTGGAAAATGAAAATAAAACCTTTTATTGTTGGACTTGTTGTCTTTTTTTTGGGGTTTTCAATAATTTATAGACTCGGAGCAAATTTAAAATATATTCCGATACTAGTTGGGATACAATCAAAATCATATTTTTTAACGAAAAACCTCAACTTTTCTTATGGAGATTATTATTATACAGACGGATAATTTAGCAAAAATATAAAATCAACTGATACTGTTTTGCTGTATGGATTCCATAATCTTTTCTATGTCAATTTCCCATTTATAGATTCATCGTGGGTAAAAAAAGGGGATAGATTTAATTATATTGCTGTGCAAAAATCAATTACTCCAAAAAGATTTCGCAACTGGAATCTAATTTATTATAATCCAAATACAGATGTTAAATTATATTCTTTAGGCGGAATAAAATGGACATATTAAAAATTCTATTTATTCTAGTTTTATTAACGATTCCATTAGGAGAAATTACACGAATTCAATTAGGTAATGGAATAGCATTCACACTAAATACTTTATTAGTATGTTTAAGTTCGGGAATTTTCTTACTGCAAGTATATTTAAGCAGAAATCTGAAAAAATACTTTGGTTCCGATTATACAAAACCTATCATTATTTTTATTGGCGTATCCTTTTTATCTTTATTAATAAATGTAAAAGACTTAACTTTATTTGAGGGATTTACATCTTTTCTTTATCTTCTAAGGTGGATTATGTATATAATAATATTTTTTGTTATGTTAAATTTTGATAATCATTTTAAGGAGTTTGTCAAAAAATTAATATTTACAATTGGAGCTTTAATTCTTGCAATAGGATATCTGCAATACATTTTTTTTCTTGATACAAAAAAATTATTTAATCTAGGATGGGATGAGCACATGTATAGGATGGTTTCAACTTTTCTTGACCCAAATTATTTAGGTAGCTTTCTAGTTCTATATTTACTTTTTGTGCTTTCAAAGTATTTTGAAAAAAAATATTACATCTATTTATTAACGGCTTTTTTTACAATTATTGGGATATTTCTAACCTTTTCCCGAAGTGCTATTTTGATGATGTTAATTAGCGTCTCGATATATTTTCTATTGTTGAATAAGAGGCGATACATTTTAATAATACTCGGAGTATTGATATTTTTTTTCATTATTACCTATAGATATTTTTATATTGAGAATATAAACCCTTTTAGAATTGTTTCTTCTGAGGCAAGACTTGAGACAGCAAGAAACGCAATAACAATTTTTAGGGATAATCCTATCTTGGGTATTGGATTTAATTCTTATAAATTTGCACAAGTTAAGTATGGTTTTAGAAATGAACAAAATATTCTATTTAGTCATGCAGATGCAAGTCCGGATAATAGTTTTTTATTCATTTTAGCAACAACTGGAATTTTGGGATTTTTAGCATACTTATATATTTGGGTTAATTTTTTGAAAAATTTTAATCCATACATTCTATCGCTAATAATTGGCATTTTTGTAAACAGTATGTTTGTAAATAGTCTATTTTATCCGTTTATAATGTTATGGATTTGGATAACTTTTGGATTAGAAGAAAAAATCCGAGATTAAGGATTGTATGTCACCTTAAATTCTTTTTCGGTTTTATTTAAAGCTTGATCCTCGGCAACTATTTTAATAATATTTTCTCCATTCTGAAGAGGAAGTCTATATGAAAAATTGCCATTTCCATCTGTTATTGCCCAAAAACCATTGACGGTAACTTTGATATCAGGATCAGATTGACCCAACACATCAATCACATTTTGTTCTTTTGAAAATGTTTGTCCATCAGTTGGGGATATTACTGACAAACTTGGTTGTTTTTTTCTTAAATACACAGTAATGGATTTTGAATAATCACTTTTTTGTTTTCCATCAATAGCCCTTGTTCTAATTATATTTTCTCCTTCCTTTATAATTTCTTCAAATGTAAATGAACCATTCTCCAACGTTTCAATTTTGTTTAGAAGATTGTCGTTAATATAAAGTTCAATCATTTGATTAGGTGAGGCAACACCAGAAATTACAACGTTAGCACTGCTTGTTGCTGAAGGCATAGGATTTAATACTGGTGGAGAGACAAAAGACTTAGTATCTTCTTTGATCTGACTATTATAATTGCCAAATCCGGATATAAAAAAAGTAAAATTGATGAGAAGAGGTATACCAAATTTGACTAGTATGAAAAATACAACCACTATCCCAAGTATGCTGAAAATTAGATTTTTTTTTGACTGTTGTTCGATTTTTCTAGAAAGACGTGATCTATTCATACTTTGAGCCAACGGTGGGAATCGAACCCACGACCTAGTGTTTACGAAACACTTGCTCTACCACTGAGCCACGTTGGCACCACCGCTTTTCCACGTTTGTCAAGCTCGCCTCGCTAGAGCTCTGGAGCGAAGTGGGCAAGCGAACTTGCTTCTCTCCGTTCCACTAAGCTACATCAGCCTTGTCCATATTTTATGAAAATTGAGGTTAAAGAGCAAGTTAAATTTGTAATTAAATTACCTCATTTCTAAAACTTTATCTATAGCTGGTTGATAAATGTCAGAAAGAGACAAATAATTGCCTTTACAATTCTTATTTAACTTATATATTCTAACAGAATAAAGCTTATCAGGATTATTGTAAGAGATTACTTCATTAAAATATCTCTCCATACCCCATAATTGATCATTTCTAGTAACAAAGAATACTTTATACTTTGAACTTAGACACTCATATTGATCGAGCCCTTGAAATAATT
>CAYJUR010000104.1:0-4569 GCA_964373405.1 uncultured Methanosarcinales archaeon
AAAAGTTGGCAAATTAATTTTAAGATGTCTTGATAAAGATCCAAAGAAGAGACCAAAAGATGGAATAGAATTAAGCAATATAATTGAAAGCGAAAACACAAGAAGGATTGTTTTTGGAAAGAAAGCGATTGTTTTATATTTGTTAGCTGCTTTAACTCAACAAACAATTTTACCATATGTTGATAAAGAAAATATGACTCTTACTGCTGTGCCTTCTGAAAAGGATAAAAAAAATATTGTTATGGGAATTTCAGGATATGATTTCACATTAGATATTGCAGTATCTGAAAAAGATGAATTTAATCCAAGATGGACAAACAAGGGCGTTTTATATCAAAGAGAAAATGAATTAGTTTTATTTATAACAGAAGAGAAAAAAACTCGTGTTTTAGATGAAGGACTTAGTGAAAAGGATTATTATTTTCTGTCGAACGATAAGAAATCATTAGTTTACACTAAAAAAACTGGAGATAAAACGTCATTATATTATGCAAATTTAATTGATCAGGGCTTTTTGACAAACATCAAATTGATTGATGATAACATAGAGCAAAGTATGGGAATTAGCTGTTCAGACAATTATGTATTTTTCACAAAAGCTAGTGGATTTTATGTGACAACAACTGATGACTCTTCCGTTAAGATTTTCCCGAAAATTCAAGAAGAAAAAAAGGGGTTGAAAAAAATTACTTCAGACTCGTTTCACGGATTCGCAATATATAACCCTAATTTGAGCAAAACAAGACTAGGGTTTGTTGATGTTAGACATAAAAAGGCATTCAGATTAGATGAAAAAGGAAATATATTTTATGGTGAAGAAATCGTTGATGACGCATTTATAGAACAATATAAAAATACATTTTTAACTAGAAATGGAGATAGTGAACGCCGATTAGTAAAAGAATTTATAACTCCATGGCCAGAATATCTTATACAAAAAATATTCTAAAGATTTATATACTCAAATTCAAACTTCCAACACTATGAAACGAAGAATCATCAAACAAGGATCTTCAACTATGACTATTTCTCTTCCGAGCTCTTGGACTCAAAAATACAATCTTCAAAATGGAGATGAATTAGATGTTCAAGAAAAGAATAACATTTTAATTATTAAAAATGACAAAAATGCACAGATTGAAACCAAAACTATTGATACAAACAACCTTTCGCCTTTAATTAATAGAGTAATAAAAGGAAGTTACCATTTGGGACATGACGAAATAAAATTATTAAACAAAAGTCCAGAAAAGATAGATTTGAAAATATTAAATGAATTAATTGGTATGGAAGCGGTTGAAAAAAATAAGCAAAATATTATATTAAAAGATATTACAAACACATCACTTGAACAATTCGATAATATGTACAGAAGATTGTTCTTAATTCTTAAAAATACTATAGAAGATGGTAAAGATATTAAAAAAATTAACGAATTAATTCAAAAAGAAAATGATTTAAACAGAGTTTCTAACATATGCTTAAGATTGCTTAACAAAAAAGGTAATGATGATTACAAAAGAATTCCTGTTCTTTATTATGTCATTTCTAAGATTGAAGAGCTGGGTGATGAGTACTTATTATTATTCAAATTTATGTCAGAAAAGAGAATAAAATTTGATGAAAAAACTATGAACACCTATTTAGATATACAAGGATTATTTAATGAGTGTTATGATTTCTCGTTTTCTTTCAAAAGAGAAATTGCTTTAGATATAGCAAATCATTACGAACAAACAAAACAAAATCTATACAAATGTTTGGATGAGATTAGCAACAAAAATCAAATAAAAGTTTTATTCCGTCTTAAATCGATTTTAGAAAAAGTGATTTATATTCAAGGTTCTCAGTTAGGGTTTGTTGGAGATATTTAATTAACTAAACCTTCAACTCTTTTAATAAATTCTTCCCAATCTGTACAAAGAACTGTTCCTCCCATTGCGTTTGGATGTCCTCCAATTTTAACATTTAAATTTAAAGAAGCTTCTTCAACAATCCTTTCCATACTTTTATTCCATCGCAAACTCAGTATAACATTTTCATTCTTTACCCTTCCAATGATAACAAGCTTTTTTGGAAATATATAAGACATATTATTGGCCAAATCTTTTGTAACAGATGTTTTAGGATTGTCGTATAAAAATACATATAAATTCTTTTTTGCCTTTTCTTTTTTTGCTTTTATTAAATATTCTTCATACTCTCTGAAATGTTTCAAATAGTGTTTATGCAAAAATTTAGCTCTCGGTGTTTTAGCTTCAATAATCTCTTTAGGATCTGTAATTCTAGTCAGAATTTTAATATTTTGATTAACATTAGTTGTTGCTCCTTTCAAGAAGAAATTGAACATCAATGTAAGTTTGCCTAATTCAGTCTCATATTTAATTTTACCTGGATCTTTGATTGGCTTTTCTAGAAGATAAGGATATTCTTTACAAAATTCATCTAAGAATGTAGGTATTGCGAAATCGCCAATTATTCCTATAACGGCAACCCACATTAGTTCCTTAAGTTTATCATTATTTTCTTTTAATGCATCATATACAATTTGTGATGTTGGAATATAACAATTCTTGTCGTGCTTTTTTGGATTGAAATATTTTATTTTACTGTCTAACTGTTCTTCATAGCCATGATGGTCTACCCATATAATTGGAACATTTACATTTTTAATAAAATCATCTTGAATTTTAGGCATATCTAAAACAAAAACTTTATCTGCGCCATATTCGTTAACTTTGTCTGAGAAAAATTTGTTAATTGAAGAGTTTCCTTTTACAACAATGCCACGTCCTTCCTTTTTGTATTGGTAAAGCATTAAGAACGAACATAAAGCGTCTTGATCATCCCCAAATAAATACATTGGATTCTGACAGTTATCGATTTCGTCCTTGATTTGGTTTAGTTCTTTTTCTGTTAACATCGGGCACCTAAAAAAATAATAAAACAAAGTATAAAGAAGAACGGATATTTATAAATATGTTGATTTTGGACTAATTTTTAAAAATAAAACCCCCTTAAAGTTCTCATTCATTTCAAGATACGGCTTCGCCTTAAATCTCATTTTAGCTATAAATGAAAAGTTAAATTTACAAAATGAGTCAATAATGAGATTAAGATAAATATCTATTTATGAGAGGATTTTCTCCAATAGCCTTAAATATACTATATCTACTTTTGTAATAATGAATCTTCAATATTTATTTCCATATGAGAACATAAGAGATGAACAAAATACATTAATAGAAGATATTTCTAAAGCTCTTCAAGAAAAAAAGCATATGCTCATAAATGCTCCAACAGGATTAGGTAAAACTATTTCTTCATTAGGACCAGCATTAAAATTCGCAATTGACAATGATCTAACAGTATTCTTTCTCACTCCTAAACATTCCCAACACAAAATCGCTATTGAAACTTTAAGAGATATAAAAGAAAAATTTAATATTAATTTTAATGTTGCAGATTTTATAGGGAAAAAGGGAATGTGCTCACAACCAGGAATTGATAAAATGCATTCATCACATTTTCCCGAGTTTTGTTCTAAATTAGTTCAAGACAATAAATGCAGATTTTATAATAACACAAAAAAGGGCGAGGGAGTTGAAACATTTGAAGCTGGAGTTGTAGTAGACGAACTTATACAACTTGGACCAATTCATACTCAGGATGTAATGAAATATTCAAAGGAGAAAGAAATGTGTGCGTATGAAGTTGCAGCACTTTTATCAAAAAAAGCCAGAGTAATTGTTGCTGACTATCATCATTTGTTAAATCCAAACATAAGAGAAAGATTTATGAAAAGGTGTAACAAGCATTTGGGTGAATCAATTATTATAATTGATGAAGGACATAATTTGCCAGACAGAGCAAGAGATATTTTATCTGTTTCATTAAATAGTTTTGTCCTAAATGCTTCCATTAGAGAGGCTGATAAATATGAATATGAAGAGACAAAAAAAAATCTTGAAAAAATAAAAAACATCATAATTGACTTAAGTTCAGAATTAAACAACAATATTAAAGAAACAACACTTCCAAAAAATAAATTAATTGAAGCGGTTGAGCAAGCAATATCTACAGATGTTAACGAATTTATTGCAGACTTAGATTTTATATCAGACGAAATTAGGGAAGAAAAAGAATTATCGTTTATTGGCTCTATTGCAAAATTTTTAAAGAAATGGCAAGGGGATGATTTTGGATTTGTTAGAGTTTTGAAAAAAGAATATGCTTTTGATGGCGAATCTAAATTTGAAATTAACTACAATTGTTTAGATCCTGCATTTATTACAAATCCATTATTCGAAGAAAGCTATTCTACAATAATTATGTCTGGAACTTTAAATCCTTCTGATATGTATTTTGATTTATTAGGGTTTCCTGCAAATACATTAGTTAAATCCTATAATAGTCCATTCAAAAACTCAAATAGACTAACTATGGTTATTCCTGAGACGACAACAAAATATTCTGACAGAAATCCCGAACAATTCAAAAGGATAGCACAAATTTGCGTAGAAATAACTAATGAAATTCCAGGAAATTGCGCAATATTTTTTCCATCAT
>CAYJUR010000105.1:0-4565 GCA_964373405.1 uncultured Methanosarcinales archaeon
CATCGCCTATATCAACAATCTTCATTTCTTCTAAAATATTCTTTTGAAGTTCTATATCAAACGGTTCAATAAAGTTAGATGCTTCTCGAATAGAATTAGGACCGAATCTTGTACCTGTCAAATAATCAACAGTTGAATCGAAAGGCACACCAAACACAATTATTTCCGCCTTGTCTATCTTATCTGTATTTGACAAAAACTTGTTAGTTGAATACAAATTTTCCATATTGCTACCTTAAAACTTAAGGCTTGTGCTAAATTTAAACCTATTGTGTGACTATTATACGAATTTTTTTCTAAAGTTCATCACTCCGTTTTTAAACGTATGATATCCTATTTTCTTTCTATTGTTTTCTTTATCAGCCCAAAATGTTCTTCTGTAGGAATCAAATGAAAGAAGAAATCATAATCTTTCAGACAAAAATAGAATATTCCTTTCAGATATGATGTTTTATTTATCACACTAAAGGCTTTCTTAATATATTTTTCTTGTCCGTGCTCAGTATATTTTATTGGGAACCACGTGCTGTATCCCAATTCCGTTATTATTAAGTCCTTTTTGAATTTTCTATGCACCAGGTTCATCAGTTTGTTCAAGTTCTCTATTTTTTTAAACGGATTAGTTTCAGCATAATGATCAATCCCAATAAAGTCAAAATCCAGATTCTTATCGTGTAAATGCTTGAAATACTCTGAACAATTATGATATATGTCCCAAAAACCATTAATAACTATTGAAGAATTTTTGTCCTTATCTCTTATGATTTTTGCAGCTTCTAGCAGAAAATCTGATTTCGCTTCTTTACTCCATTTCCATGGAATCTTATTCCCAACATCTAATTCGTTGCTGATTTGATACAAATTGGAATCAAAACAGAAGTGGTTAAATGATTTAATTAAAAATTCTGAAAGGTTTTTGTTCAATTTCTTCCATGCCCATTTAGGTATATCATCTCCAACTATTAGGCACGGTATCAGGTCAAATGACTCCATTTTCTTAAGTAACCAATCATAAAATAAGAAATCGAACTTGCCTTTTCTTTGTTCAATTAGAACCCATCTTAACGGCAACCTCACATATTTTAAACCCAAATCCTTTATATGCCGCAAATCATTCAATACGGATTGTTTATCAATATTTCTTACTCTTTGGTTAATTATCCATTCCTGGGCAGGTTTTATTGGATCATAGTAAATTCCTAAGTAAAAATTATTCCTCATATTTCAACCTTATTATCAGTACAATGCAAAAAAATTTATATTAATACATGGTTTATATAAAACAGAAAAGTTTGATGAGATTTAAACCGCTCTCTCCGCCTTCAACATGCCTATACCACATATTTTAATAAACCAATTTGGTGAAAGCATAGTCACTTTGAAATCGGTATTTTCAAGAAATGAAATCAATCCTTTGTAATTATATTTCAAATTAATATTATCATGAAATTCTAGAATTATTCTATCTATTTTTCTAAATATTTTAACTGGGGTAGAAAATAATATATCATATTCAGCACCTTCAACGTCCAGCTTCAAAACATCTATATTATCAATATTGCATTTATCGAATATATCTGCCAGAGTTATGCAATGAATAGTTTGTATTTCATTTGTTCCTGAGTTGCATAGTGAATGGCTAGCCCCATTATTGTTGGATACAAATAGTTGTGCCAAGCCTTTTGATTTATTAACGCCTAAATTATAGATCACGACGTTTTTTAATTTGTTTAATCTGACATTCTTTTGAAGTTGTCTAAAATTAGATTTCTCTGGTTCAAACGAAAATACATTCCCATCAATAGATTTTTTAGCAGCAAATGTTGTAAATGCTCCTATATTTGCTCCCACATCAATAACAGTATCATTTTTCTTTATCCCAATATTGTATAATTTACGTTTCCATACTTCATAGACAACAAAGACATCTGAGGAATTCTTTCTAATAAAAAACGAGGCATCATCGACGTCATGAATATATTCTTTATCTTTCCCAACCGATATAATTTTATTGAGCATTTTGAATGATGCATTCAACATATTGTACGAAATAAACATAACTCATAATAAGTTCTTATATAAATAAATTTAAACAAATAAGTGATATTTTGATATCAATAATAATTCCGTGCTTAAATGAAGAGAAATATATTGGGAAATTATTAGACTCTATTTACAAACAAACATTCAAAAAATTTGAAGTGATAGTAGTAGATGGAAAATCACATGATAAAACTGTTAATATTGCGAAAAAATACTTAGAAAAAATGGATTTAAGGATAATAATATCAGAGAAAAGGGGGGTAGGACTACAAAGAAATTTAGGTGCCAAGAATTCAAAATATGATCGTTTGTTATTTTTAGATTCCGATGTTATTTTACATAAAGATTATTTAAAATATTTAGAAATTATAACAAGAAAGATAAAATTGGGCTGTGCAACTTGCTGGAATTTGCCGATAACAAGAAAAAACTTTGAAATTTTCTTATACCAGGTCATCAACAGAGCCGTGCTAAGCACTTTCCAAAAAATATGGCCGGCAGCAATAGGAACCAATATTTACTCAAATAAGACTTACCATAACAGAATTAATGGATTCAAAGAAAATATAATGTGGGAAGATGTTGATTACATTAAAAGAATAAAAGCTAAGGGAGCTAAATTTTCTGTACTCAGAAAGCCAAAAATTTATGTTTCTTTAAGAAGGTTCGACAAGGAAGGCACTATCAATTATATAACAAAATGCATAAAAGGTTTTGTCTTGGTTGCTTATGGGGGAAGTGAAAAATTGAAAAAAAGAATAGAATATAAGCATGGTATATTCAATTAGAACGTCATAGTACTATTCAATAACCATAAAACCTGCTCTTACAATCAATGAATTAATCATATAGAATTTTTTTCGAGGTAAATTTGCGTTTTAAACCTCAGAATATGAGCAAATATTGCTTATTTTATTCGTTCATGTTAACTTTGGCTCAACAAAAGATTAGACCAGACCAAATAAATATAATTATCGCCCTCCTTCTCTTTCTTTTTTTGTATATGTTATAAGACATTTACTCAGCAGAAGCCATTATCTGTTGTCGATAATTCTCCTGCTTTTTGGCAGAAGATTTTCAATTCTGTTATCTCCCAACAAAGAGGCGCCAATAAAATCGTTCTCATATTTCACTAATGCAAAATTATTTGGATCACAGTCTATCTTTTCACCAGTAAAATCAAAGCCTCTAATATATTTCTCCATGTTTGCTTTGTCAACCACAATTATATTCTTCTTTGAAGTTTTACCGACTAATTGGCAACCTTCTGCAGTTAAATGAATTCTGTCCTTTTTTAGTTTTCCGAGACAGAGTCCAATAGAGTTGATATTTTTCATTTTGTTAAATTCAAGTTCCAGTAAACTCTTAGATGCCATCCAAATTTTATCATCAAAAGTTACAAATAGAAAATAGTCTGATAAATCTATGTCACATAAATAGTTGTTCCTCAGTGTTTTTCCTATTTCCTTTGCCCCTTTAGAGTTTAACATTTTTTTAATTTGCATATAAAAAATCCCTCAGTAAAGTTATCGAAAGGCTGAATCCTTATGGCATACCTAACTTCCGGTAAATAATCTCTGTTAAATGATTTCAGGCTTCGGTCATGTTTAATTCCGTTTAACTCTATTTTTTCTGTCGTTAAGCCTAGTTTACCAACTGCAAAATCTATAACCTCTTCATTTTCTTCCGGATCCAAGGAGCATGTAGAATAAACTATCTCTCCGTCTTCATCTAAACATTTGGACGCAGATTCCAGCAACTGCTTCTGTAATCTGCTTAATTCGTTCACCTTAGACAGATTCCAAGATTCAAATACATTCTGATTAGTCACGAACGTTCCGGAACCACTGCACGGAGCATCTAAGAGAATTTTATCAAATTTTATACCGTTCTGCCATAAAAATCTTCCATCTGAATTTGTGACAACCGTATTAGTCACACCGTATTTCTGCAAATTAAATTTTAGTGCTTCCAACCTGTTCCTGTCTAAATCATTAGCCACTATTAATCCTTTGTTATTCACCATCATAGCTACTTGAGTGGTTTTGGATCCGGGAGCTGCGCTAACATCCAGCACCCTCTCATTTTCTTGAGGATCAAGAACTATTGATGGTATCATGCTAGCAGATTCCTGAATATAGTAGTAGCCCATATAATATTCAAGCGTCTTGGATTTATTATCTTCTGTGCTGACAAAAAACCCATTGTCATACCATGGCATTTGATCCAACAACCAGCCTTTCTTTTTTAACCTATCTATTAGTTCAGATTTAGAAATTTTCAGTGTGTTCACTCTTATCGAATGTCTTATATCATTTCTTGATATAGACATCAGTTTTTCATAATCTTTTCCGAAGATAAACCTGAATTTTTCTTCAAAGGGTTTTGGTATTAACATATTGAACAAATATATTTTAGAAATACTCATTCATATTTTACGGTGATTGATTAAAATCCGTACCAATGTTTTTTTTCTTTTATGCTTCTGATCCCATAATAATGTATCATGAAAGGAAATGCGA
>CAYJUR010000106.1:0-4404 GCA_964373405.1 uncultured Methanosarcinales archaeon
CAGAATTCATATTCCTAAATGTGCGTTAGATGTTCTTGCACAACAAATTTATGGGATGGCAATTGTTGAATCTGTTGATGAAAATGAAGTATATGATTGTATGAAAAAAAGTTATTGTTACAAAGATTTGAAACGTGAAGATTATGATAATATTATATCGTATCTTGCTGGTGAATATGCGCAATTAATGGACAGACATGTTTATGCAAAAGTTTGGAGAAATGACGGAAAAATCGGAAGAAAATCTCCAATAGCTAGAATGTTGTATATGACAAATATAGGAACTATTCCAGATGAAACAAATGTTAAAGTAAAAGTTGGCGAAGATATGATAGGAACTATTGATGAAGGTTTTTTAGAGAGTATGAGACCCGGAGATATTTTTGTTTTAGGTGGAGCAACGTATGAATTTAAATTTTCTAGAGGTACAGTTGCACAAGTTAAAGCTGTTTCTGGAAGATTACCAACAGTTCCTTCATGGGTTAGTGAAATGCTTCCCTTAAGTTTCGATTTAGCAGATTCAATACAAAAATTCAGACAATATATGAATGAAATGTTTGTTTCAAAAAAATCTAAACAAGAATTTCTTAAATATATAGAATCTTATATGTATGTAGATGATAATGCATCAAATTCTATATATGAGTATTTTAAAGAGCAATTTCAGTTTTGTGTAATACCTCATAGAAAATTAATGCTTGTAGAAAATTATGAAGACAATGGAAAAACCATACATTTGTTTCATTCACTTTATGGAAGAAGAGTTAATGATGTTTTGTCAAGAGCGATTGCTTATGCGATTTCAAAACAACAAAAAAGAGATGTTAGAGTTTCAATTTCAGATAATGGATTTACAGTTCAGTGTGATGCAAAAATTCAACCATTAAAAGCATTAAAATTATTACGTTCTTTTGAATTGCGTCAAGTTATGGAATTGGCTATTGACAAATCCCAAGTTTTAGTTAGACGTTTTAGGCATTGCGCATCTAGATCTTTAATGATTTTGAGAAATTATAAAGGTTTTACTAAAAAAGTTGGTAGTCAACAAGTATCTTCTATGATATTGATGGTTGCTGTTAAGAGAATATCAAACGATTTTCCGATTTTGAAGGAAGCAAGAAGAGAAGTATTGGATGATAAAATGGATGTTGACAATGCAATAAAAATAATAAAAGAAATTGAAGATGGTTTAATTGAGATTAAAGAAGTTAATACTCGTTTACCTTCCCCATTTGCATTTAACTTAGCATTAATGGGATACTCAGATATATTAAAAATGGAAGATAAAATAGATTTTGTCAGACGAATGCACGAGATGGTTATTGCAAGGATTGGATTAGAAAAAGGATTGAGTTTTTCTGATATATCTGATTTGAATTTGAAGAAAGAAATGATGTTGAATGTTGATGGGAGTGTTGAAGCAGAAAATAAAAAAGAATTTTCGTATGAGAAAGAATGGGACATTCATGAGTTGACTGAAAGCGAATTAAAATCTAAGGAAGAAGAAGATTTGAAAGACAAATTAATTTTCCAATTAAAGAGAGCAAGTCATAGGATTAGTTTAGAATCGAGTATAGAATATGAAATTATAAGATTAATTAATGGAGAAAGAGAAGGCTTCAAAAAAGAATTTAAAGATTGGCTTAACGAATTTCTAAAAGGCGCAGTTCCAAAGTTTTGGGGCGATGAAATAGTGAAGTTTTTGATGGAGTGTAGAGATAAGATTTGATTAATTGTTTTCATAATTTTAAAACTCTAACTTTTTCTAACTTCCTTTTCCGATTACTTAGTCAAACATAATTCCTAACTTTTTGAAGTTAAAGTTATTTTTCGATTTTAACAACAAGTTAGAAAATAAGCAGATTTTGAGCATTGGATTTTTCATTTAATTTTTTTGGATTAACCTTAAATACTCTTTCTACAATCTCAAAACATGCGCAAGTTCATTGTTGTTACGGGAGGAGTAATTTCTGGTCTAGGCAAAGGAATCGCAACAGCTTCTATAGGTAAATTATTGTCAAACAATTTTAAAGTTATACCGGTCAAATGTGAAGGTTATCTTAATGTAGATCCGGGAACTATGAATCCATACGAACATGGAGAAGTATTTGTTTTAGAAGATGGTGAAGAAGCGGATATGGATTTCGGGCATTATGAGAGATTTATAGGAGTTAATTGTAAAGCAAAATGGAATATCACTATGGGTAAAGTATTCCAAGGCGTTAATGAGAAAGAACGTAGAGGAGACTATTTAGGAAAAACTGTACAATACATTCCTCACGTAACAAATTTCATAAAAAATAAGTGGAACGAAATTGCACAAGAAGAAAATGTTGATATTTTATTAATTGAAATTGGAGGAACAGTTGGAGATATAGAAACAGAGCTTCACATAGAAGCAGCAAGACAATTAAGAAGGGATTACGGAGAAGAAAATGTTTTATATGTCCATTTAACATATATTCCAGTTCCTGAAAATGTGAAAGAACAAAAAACAAAACCTACACAACAGTCTGTAAATCTTTTAAGAGAAAGAGGAATTCAACCAGACATAATAATTGGAAGATGCAAAGAACCTTTGACTGAAAAAAGCAAAGAAAAAATTGCATTATTCTGTAATATAAAAAAAGAAGCAGTTATTAGTGGGCATGATGTTAAAAGTGTATATGAAGTTCCAATTTTGTACGATAAACAAAATATTCTTCAAATCATAAAAAACAAATTAAAAATCGAAACAAACCACGATTTAAAAGAATGGAACAATCTTGTTTATAATATATACCATCCTGAAAAAGAAATAAATATTGCAATATGTGGAAAATATACTGATTTAGAAGATTCTTATGTCAGCATAAATGAAGCATTAGTTCATTCTGGAGCGCATTTTAAGGCAAATATAAAAACCAAATTTATAGAGACTGATGATAATGCAACAAATTTCGAACAATTAAATTCTCAACTAAGTAATGCTGATGCTGTAATTGTGCCTGGCGGATTTGGAAAACGAGGGACGGAAGGAAAAATAAATGTAATAAAATATTGCAGAGAAAATAATATTCCTTTTTTGGGAATTTGTTTAGGACTTCAATTAGCAGTTGCAGAATTTGCTAGAGATGTATGTGGATTGGAAAATGCGAATTCGACAGAATTCGATTCTTCAACAAAATATCCTGTAATAGATATTCTTCCAGAACAAATAAATGTGACTCATAAAGGAGGATCTATGCGTCTTGGTTCGTGTACTGCAAATGTTTTAGAAAATTCGATTATATCAAAATTATATAATTCAACAAAAGTTTCCGAAAGACACATACACAGATATGAAGTAAATCCAGATTACCATAAAATTCTTCAACAAAAAGGTCTTCTATTATCAGGCATGTCCGAAAACGGAAGATTGGTAGAATTCATTGAATTATCAAATCACAAATACTTTGTAGCAACACAATCACATCCAGAACTAAAATCTTCTTTATTAAAACCCGCCCCAATGTTTTATGGGTTGGTTAGGGCGGGGTTGCTTAAATAAAATTAATAGCTAACTTTTATTAAGTCTTGTGTATATTAATTTTTATGCTCATCAAACCAAACATACAAATCATAGATCTAAGTTTGTTAGTCAAAGACGTTCTAATTTTGACAGACTTCCATATGGGATATGAAGAAGCTCTTAACAAAAGAGGAGTTTTAATGCCTAGATTTCAATTCAAAGATACAATGGAGAGATTGAAAAAAATATTTGAATATATTTCTCACAAAAAAATTATAATCAACAAAATAATAATAAACGGAGACTTAAAACACGAATTTGGATCTATTTCAGAAACTGAGTGGAGAAATATTTTAATGCTTATAGATTATTTAAGAAAGCATTGCAAAGAATTAATCATTATAAAAGGAAATCATGATATGATGTTAAAGCCAGTCTCAGATAAAAGAGAAATTAAGTTAGTTCATTATTATTTGATAGAAAACAAGGATGCAAAAGGAAAAGATGATTTAACAATAGTTTTACATGGTGATAAAATCCCTACAAAGAACGATAAAGAAATGTTTGATGCGTTTTCAAAAGCAAATACTATAATTATGGGCAATGAACATCCGGCAATATCTCTAAAAGAATCTAAAGACTCAGTTAGAAAAGAGAAATTTAAATGTTTCATTTATGGAAAATATAAATCAAAAGAAAGAGGGAAGAATCAAGTCAAAGATTTAATAGTTATTCCAAGCTTTAATCTAGTCACAGAAGGCACGGATGTTTCTGCAGAAAAAATATTATCTCCTTTCTTAAAGCAAGATTTAAGCGACTTTAAAGTCTGGGTTGTAGCAGATAAGGTATATTATTTTGGAGAATTGAGGAATTTATAGAAACCTTTATATAGTAACTCTGAGTTGTCATATAGT
>CAYJUR010000107.1:0-4364 GCA_964373405.1 uncultured Methanosarcinales archaeon
AGCGAACAAAGTGAGCTCATAAAAGTTTGGTGGTCATCAATCCCTCGGCGTTTTTATTCTAATCTTTTCCGTTTTTCGAGCGAAGTGAGAAAAACCAATTTTGATCAAACTTTTATAGCGAACAAAGTGAGCTCATAAAAGTTTGGTGGTCATCAATCCCTCGGCGTTTTTTATTTGAATACCTCAAGAAAATACACAAATATGATTTAGAAAACCTACCTCTCCTTCTTCAATCCCACATAAAAGTTATAGCCAAATATCACCATAAACAAACTAATAAACATATTCAACAACATCTCTAAAATAGATATTATTGAACCAATCAAAGGATTATCGGAAATCCATAAATAAGGATTTAAATTCGCTAACACATCTGTACCATCATTAACAACACCAAACGTATTGTCACCAATCATCATGTTTTTTGGAATTATTATTATTAATGAAACCACAACAACAATTATACCTAACAACAAATAATACCCAAAAACTCTCCACCATTTGCCTTTCACTAATTGTTTACTCGCGTCTAAACATTCTCCAATTCTTCTATTTTCTATTACTAAAAATAATGATGCGAATATCCAATATACACCAAAAATAATTCCAGGAATTATTAATAATATAAACAACACAAGCAACAAAAGCCCAAGAACAATACTCAATCCAACAACTTTCCAAAAGTATGGAGAAGCTTCTCTAAATGCATCTCCAACAGACATATTTCCTCTGTGTATAGTCAACAATGTACCAACTGAAGCATATATAGACAATACTAAAGAAATTACTATAAGTACTATGTAAACTGGCCAATATCCAGCACTCCCGTACATAGACAAACTCACAATGAGAAACAATAAAGCAGGAATAACCATCCCCATAAATCCTAAACTAAAAAGCGTTTTAAAATTTCCTCTAAAATCAGATATCGAATTCCCAAAAACCTCTCCAAAACTCGTCATAAGAGATAGCAATAAAACATTGTTTATAAATTTATTTGTTGAATCCCATTTTTTTTAGCATTACATTTATAAACCTAAAATATCTCTTTTAATGTATGGATGAAGATAAATTTCTAAAAGACACTCTTTCCAAAGACATAAAGAAAGATGAAAAAGAAGGCTTATCTGATTTTATGGAAACTAGCTTTACTAGAGAACTTAGAAAAGCAAAACTAACAAAAGTCAAAAAGAAAGAGTTAAAAGACAAACAAAAGAAAACATTAAAATGGTTTATAGGACTTGGGTTATTCATCATAATTCTGGCATCACTTTTAATTTATTTTATCATAATTTCACCAACATTTATATTCAAACAAAGTATTGTGAAACCTGAAGGAAATGAAATCGCTGCAAAAGAACTCCAATACATAGCAAACGAATTAGGAGCATATAAATTACATTTTTCTCCTTTAGACGGAAAAGGTGCTGAATTTGAAATATTCATAAACGACAAAGGAGTTAAATATACTATTTCCGTTGATAAAACATATCCAAACGCCATAAAAGCAGAAGCTCCATATCCAGATATAAGAATTATTTCAAACGAAGATACATTAATGGAATTGTTTAAATCAGATGATATTCAAAAAACCGCAGCAGAATACTACCAGAAGAATCTGATTGCTGTTGAAATAATAGAAGATATAAATACACTAACACTTAAAGGGTATAAACAAATTTATGAGGATGTGACTCAAGAATCGGGTTTATGGAAACTTCTTGTAAATAGTAGAGGAGTTAGAACAACAATTTATTTAACAATTGTAATATTGCTTTGTATATTTACATTCTGGTATTTGAGGTATAAATAACTGCGCAGCTTATATGACATTTGGCGCAGTTATCTAATAGTAAACTGCGTGAATTAATGTATGTACCTTACGTAGTTTACTATATAAGTAACTTTGACCTTTTTCAAAATTACTTGAGTGAATTTTGTTTACAAAATTATCTATAAGTAAAAAAATTCGGCTTTTATTTCCACCTAATAACTTCAACTCGACTTAAAGCTTATGATAAGTATATAAAGAACATCAATATAGCTAATGAAATGAAGAACAAAACATTGACTCTGGCATTATTAATAGGACTTTTACTAATCATTGGATGTAGTAATCAATCTCAAAATAATGCCTTAAATGGAAATCTACCAAACAATCAATTACATAATCAAAACGGAATTGTTGACAATACTGGTTTTTCTAATTTTGTACCACTTGAATATAAAGGGACTAGCGAAGATTTTATGATTGAAAATTTAGGGAAAGGTTTTTTTGAGAAGTATGTTTCTGTAATTAAAGATGATGAGTGCATTAGTAATGGAGAGCCGGAATGTTATAAATCCATTGGATATGTTTTTGATATAGAAAAACCCCAATTCGGGTTATTTACAGAACTTTCTGAAAACAAGACAGGCAAATTTATAAAAATGTTGCAGGCTAAACTCGTTGAATCTATAGATGGTCTTTACTTCATACCTGGAGGGCAAATTATATTTACTGAAGAAATTGTTGATGCAGTTTGTAAAGAAGATTCAACACTTCAAATATGTGAAGATTTTTTTGCTTTAAAAAAAATTTATGAAGATAACAAATTTGATAAAAACACCGAAATATCTGTTTCATTGTCAATAGGAGGTGTTTATACTATATTTATATCAGAACCATCAAAAATATTTTCAATTGTAAAGACAAAAGAGATTTATGTAGAAAAAAATAGCATGAAAATATTGAAAATCGATGAAAACGAACGGGTCATTGACTAATAATTGTTTTCTTTTTTAATTCCTCTCACCATGCGGTTTAGACTCTTTCATTCCAGCATCCGTAATTCTAACAAATTCCGCCTTTTCTTGAAATTCAGAAATATTAATGGCTCCACCGTAACTAACTCCAGATAATAAACCACCTACTAATTGTCTTAACAAATCTTGTGCACTTCCTTTATATGGAACCATTGTTTCTACACCTTCTGGAACAATCTCTTCAACATTAATCTTATCTTTAGAATCAATTTTTCTTCTATCAGTTGCAGCCTTCAAAGACGCCATACCTCTGTAAATTTTATATTTAATTCCATTTTTGACAATAAAATCTCCAGGAGATTCATCCGTACCTGAAAGCATAGAACCAATCATTACACTCTGAGCTCCTGCTGCAAGGGCTTTTGCAATATCTCCTGAACTTCTTATGCCTCCGTCAGAATTTATAGGAACACCATATTTTTTTCCAACTTTTACGCATTCAATTACTGCACTCAGCTGAGGATAGCCCGAACCTGTCACAATTCTTGTGGTGCACATAGCTCCAGCGCCTACACCAACTTTCACACAATCAGCTCCCGCGTTAATCAAATCCTCAACACCTTCAGGAGTCGCAACATTACCTGCAACAATTTCTATTTGCAAAAACTCTTTTTTCAATTTTTGAATCATATTGATTGCCAAATCAGAATGACCATGAGCAATATCAACAACAATCACATCAGATCCAGCTTTAACTAATTCTTTAGCTCTCTCAATATCATTTTCTTTAACTCCAATTGCTGCGCCAACTCTTAATCTGCCCTTATCATCTTTGCAAGCATATGGAAACTTTTGCATTTCTAAAATATCTTTAGATGTAATTAATCCTTTTATTACACCCTCATTATTTATTAAAGGAAGTTTTTCTAAACGATTTTTGTACAACATTCGTTTTGCATCCTCCATAGAAATCCCATTGTGAGAAGTTATTAATCTTGATTTTGGTGTCATTATGTCGCTTAATTTTTGATTATTTTGAGCAAACATAAAATCCCTATTTGTTACTATCCCTTCAATATAATTGTTTGAATCCGCAACTAATGCACTCGAAATATTATGTTCCTTCAAAAATTCTTTAGCATCTGCTACAGAAATAAATTTTGGCAAAGTATATGGATTTTCGACAACAAAATTCTCAAACCTCTTCACCTTTGTAACTTCTCTAACTTGATCGTGAATGGATAAAAATCTATGAATGAACCCTATACCGCCAGCTTTAGCCATAGCTATAGCCATTTTTGATTCAGTTACTGTATCCATATTTGCTGAAACGATGGGTATATTAAGATGGATATTATTTGTTAACTTTGTTTTCAAAGAAATGTCCTTTCTAGATTTAACTCGCGAACGTTTTGGAACTATAAGAACATCATCATATGTTAACCCCTCTCCCCTAAATTCAACCATAATAACCATCATTGGGAATTAGAAGGAGTATATGAATGTTGCGATATCTGCATTTAGTCAGTAAATAAATATCATACACGAAAACTAGAAATTTTATTATAGAGGACTTTGAATAACCTCACTTTTCACACGAATTCAAAGTACTCTTCTGA
>CAYJUR010000108.1:0-4185 GCA_964373405.1 uncultured Methanosarcinales archaeon
AAATCTTTGTTCGATTCCCATATTAGTATCTTAAAGTTAGTTATATTTAAAGATGATGTTTGAATTGACATAGATTTTTATATGTGTTTGATATTTTATTTTATATGAACAAAAAAAAAGCAGATGATTCATATACATGGAAAGAAATTTTAAAGAGTAGAGGTCTTTTAAGTAATAAGGAAGCAGAAGTTTTAAAATTAGAAATGCAAAATTTTAGAAAAGGGGTTGATTTTAGGGTAAAAAAACCAAGATCTAAAGAAATTTTAAGAGTTAAAGAGCTAATTAAAGGACATAGAAAGCTTCTGACAGCAATAGGTAAATTATAAATAAATAACATTATGAGACAAGCTATTGAATTGAAAATTAAATTTCATTTAAAACACATTCTAGACAGCGTCTTTTCCCCACAACACTTATATAACAATTCCTCTCACCAATAGTATGGCCAAATCAGTCAAAGAAGTATTATCTGATTTAATCAATTTATCCCCAACAATTAAAAAACTAATCATAAAAGGGTTTTGGCTAATTCTTATTTTCGAACTAATCAAAGTAATCCCTCCATATATATTTAAAGAATTAATTGACAAATTAATAAAATTCGACCCTTCAATACCAATAGATGTAAAATTTATTTTAATATTATTAGGAGGATATTTTGCAGGGCTATTTTTAATGACTTTATTAGACATATTATGCAAAAAACTTCTCGTTCCAATCTTAATAGATTCAGAAGTTGACATTCTTCAAAGAGCTTTCAAAAAATTACTGAAACTAGATTTAAACTATCACGAAATTAATAATACCGGATCAAGTGTAGGAAAACTATTCAGAGGCTCTGGAAAATTAGTCGAACTTTTGTGGAACATTAATGATGCAATGACTCCAATTATACTACAGACAGCAATCACATTAATATTTTTATTTTTTATAAGTTGGGAAATTACACTAACATACTTATTTTTTGTTCCTATATTTATTTTCATTTTATTGTGGGGCGCAATTAGAACACATAAAGCCAGGGAAGAAATGATGATGTACCAGGAAGGATGGGCTGGGAGTATTGCTCAGTCAATATACAACATAAGAACTGTGAAAGATTTTAACAACGCAGACAAAGAAATAGAAAAATCAAATCAGCAAATAAATAGATATAGAGATGCGCAAAAAATGCGTCACAAACTAGGAATTAGAGAAATTGTTCTCAATGATGCAATAATAAATACTGCAAGAATTGTTACTTTATTAATTGCCGTGTGGCTTATGTGGCACCTTAGAATTACTGCAGGAGAATTAGTTTTTATTATAACAATGACAGAAAAGGCGTATATAAATTAAGCAAGACTTAGCAGAATATATTATAGAATTCAAGATGCTGAGCCATCAATAGAACGCTTTAAAGAAATAAATGATGAAAAAATATTAATTAAAGATAAAGACTCAATCTTAAATATAGAAAAAGGATTAATTGAATTTAAGAATGTTTATTTCAAATACAACAAAAATTCAAAAAATCCTGCATTAAATAAAATAGATTTTACAATAGAACCAAAACAAACTGTTGCTTTAGTTGGTCGTTCTGGTTCAGGCAAAAGTACTATCATAAAATTGTTATTAAGACATTATGATCCAACTAGCGGAAAAGTAAAAATTGATGGAAACAACATTGAAGATTATTCTTTTCAAAATTTGAGGAAAAATATGGCAATTGTTTCTCAAGATGTTGAATTGTTTAATGAGACAATATATGAGAACATTGCATACGGTGTTGAAAATGTTTCAATGAATGATGTAATTAATGCTGCAAAAATGGCTTATGCTGACGAATTCATACAAAAATTACCTAAAAAATATAAAACCAAAATTGGAGAAAGAGGTATAAGATTGTCTGGCGGGCAAAAACAAAGAATAGCTATTGCAAGGGCATTACTTAGAAAACCAAAAATAATTATATTTGACGAAGCAACATCTTCTTTAGATTCAGAATCAGAAAAGAAAATACATGACGCTATTTACAAATTAATAGGCAAACAAACTTTGATTTTAATTGCTCACAGATTCTCAACAATTCAACATGCAAATAAAATAATTTTATTAGAAAATGGCAAAGTTACAGAAGTTGGAACTCAAAAAGAATTAATGAAAAAGAAAGGAATATTTGCTAAACTTAGAAAACTTCAAGAATTGGGAGAAGTTGGGGATTAAAGTCCAAAACTATCACTAAATTTCCTAATTTCATTGTACTTCACTAAATAATCAATACCTTTTATTGTAAGAATATATTTCTTTTGACCATCTTCCGCTTTTTCTTCAATTAAACCATTTTCCATTAATTCACCAACATAAAGCATCAAATTTTTATAAGAAAGATTTGATTTATACAATAAGTGTGTTGGCTTAATCTCTCCACGTTTATCCTGAATAGATTTAAGCATATCATAAATAATTTCTAATTTATTTCTTCTTTTTGCCACTTTTAGTACCCTTTGATGTAATCTCAATTTTATTAATAATTATTTTTTTGTTACCCATCTTTATCATAAAAAAATTCATCAATAAAAACACAAATGCAAACACATATATCAATTCACCAATAACAAACGCCAATTGAGATTTCGCCAGAAACAAGAATGCAATTTCAGCAATCGTAAACATACCAAAAGCGACAACAACAAGTTTATTTCCCGTAACTTTAAAATTTTGGTAATACTTTACAAATATACCTAACAAAATTACAGCAGATGTTAAATGGTATGAAAAGAATAGTGCATTACTGAACCATGCTGCAATCGCAATCAAATATGCCAATAAAAAATATAATTTTTTAGAAGATAAATCATGGGCTATAAAAAATATTGTCATAAATCCTAATAAAGTTAAAAAATGCCCAGCAAAAAATCCTAATAGTGTAATCACATCTCTACTAAGAGCAAATGCTGCAATTGTTCCTATAAACTCTGGAGGAGACTTATTAAACAAAAAGAAATACACTGATGTATTCATAATTAATCTAATCAAACTTCCAACTGCGATTGCAAAAAAAGCATATGAAAAGTATTTGTATTTTTTCGTTCTCAGAAATCCATAAATTTTATATGTATAAGCTCCCAATATTAGTGCAATAATGATACCAATCAAAGATAGAATCATATCTATACTATAAAACCATTCTGGCGAAAAAACAACATTTGCCCCCATAAATGTGTTCATTAATTATTCGTTTATAAAGCTTGTGGATGTTTCTTCTTGATAATTGCTTCTTGGAGTTTATAAATAAGTTATACTCAACTAAACATATGAAAAAAGAAGACCTCCAAGTCATTCACAAATTATTGAAGGACACTTATGTCTCAAAGAGTGGCCTTCAATACTGTTAAGAATATCTAATAGCACAATAAAATATATTCTTAACAATTACTTTCAACCTCTCAAGTGCAAGAGCACTAACCTCCAAGGAACATTAAGTTCCTTTTTTTTCTTTTTTACTCTAGTATTTTCTTAAGAACTAATTTCTTTCCTTTAATGACAGCAAATATCGTATAGATTGAAGAAAGAACCATAATTAGAAGAAATCCAAGTAAATAAATTGGATTTTGAACAATTGCAATATATGTGCTAAAAGAATTATTAAAAATAAAAATTGTTGTGATTAATATGCTCAATATTACTATTGCCATTTCTGAAAAAATTTTAGTTATCATTTTATTCACCCATAGATTTTAACAGTAGCAAAAAACATCCAAATCAAAGTTAAAATTATGCCAATCAAACACATTGTCTGTATCCAATTTATTAAATCCTCATGTTTTTTCGCCCATGCTTTCATAATTATTTCATTTGCCATACAATTATATAAGTATAACTTATTTATTAAACCTGCCATGAAATTTTTGGAATCTTTCTAATTTTGTTAGAACATATTCCAATCGTATTCGAATCTTTCCAATAAAACTCGATTTTTTTGTAAAGATTCCAATGAAATTAGAATATTTCTAATGGTTTTCAGTTTTAGAAAGATTACAACAATTCTAAAATGATAAAAATTAACTTTCCATCATACATCCATTCCAATAGGCATTCTCAGATCCAAGTTTCGCTTTATCCTATAATGAAATTAATGAATGTATCTAATAGCAAATCTCATTGAAATATGAACTTTATACTAAAGGACATATCAAAATGATA
>CAYJUR010000109.1:0-4173 GCA_964373405.1 uncultured Methanosarcinales archaeon
TGAGAAAATCTTTAATTTTTCGAATGGCGGAAAGAAGTAAATTTTTGTTTCTTATTTTTGAGATATTTGATGTTAAAGATTAGCGAAATATTTTTTCTTAATTTGTATATTTGAGTTTCATAGTTTTGCCTAAACTCCTATTTTCGATTTTTGTGGAATAAATTGGAATAAATTTATTAATAAATTAAATTATATTTTTATGAAATAAAAAAGTTCTTAAATCTAAAATGAACTTTTAACGAAGTCTTGTTAGATTTATTGAAATGTTGGATAAGTTTTTGAGATTTTCTAAATTGTAGTAAAGGACAGAAATAACGCATATTAAAACCTGTCCTTTACTAATTAACTGAAGATAATTTTGCAATTTAATGCTAATAGGCAAAATTATCTAAGTTATAGTGAATGTGATAATTAATTGTACAAATACATCACATTCACTATCTGCTAAAGTGCTCTAATAAGTACGAAAATTAAGTATTTTAGCTATAATTCTGAGTAAGTCATTAAATGTCTGAATTAACTGAAGACATCTAATTATGCGTTAATACTAACGGACAAAATAAAATTATGAATAGTGTCTGTTAGTAGGTAACTAGTGGTATAGCGACGTATTAAAAACTTCGCAAGATAGCCAGCACAATAAACTTGACAATACCATTGTTTGGAAAGATTTATATATACATTTCAATCTATCGTCACAAAATGGGATTAATACATCTTTTAAATGAAGATAACGCACACGAATGTGATTTAGATAGGCGACAATTTTTGTTTGGAGCCACTTCTTTAGCATTTGCTACTTTAATTCCCGGATGTATTTCACAAGAAACTAAAAGTGATGATAAAGTTCTTCTTGAAGAAATACTTGGAAAAACAAAATATAGGCTTGAAGTTAAAAGCGATGGAGAAGATAGACAAGTTGAAGAACATTATGGTGATATGATGAGATATGATGGACGACGTCTTGTGTTGTCTGCAGATGGCAAAGAAAGATGGTCCAAAGATCTTCCATTTACTGATGAGCCGTATGAGGCAAAATTATTCTGGGATGAAGGAGAAAAGGGGAATAAATATGTGCACTTTTTGGTTAAGGGTATGAGACTTTGTGTAGAATGTTCAACTGATGGTAGTGTTGTTAAACATTTTTATGGTAGGGTTTACAATGATCATATTGATTTAAATGGTGATTTTACTTCTAGATCCGATAGTGGTGAGACTCGTCTTTCCACACCAACTGGTAGAGGGGGCTATAAACATAATGTTTTTGATTCTGCATTTTTAGATGTAATTAAAATAAAAGACAAATTTTATGCAGTTGAAGTATTGCCCAACAGAACAGAACCCAAAAGATCTAGTAGTAGCGGACCAGATTTTGAGGAAACTGTTGCAAATCCTATTGTTAATTTTTATGTTTTACAACGTTATGATTACCAATCAACTGATGGGGGGAATGGTTTAAGGGAGTTAATTAAATTACAGGCACTTCCAAGTGGTTTTGAATCTGAACGTGAGGGAAATGTTCCTCCACTAGGTTACATAATTGGAATTCCAGGATCAAAAGGATGGCTGTTAGATGTTTGGAATGGAACAGGGGGTTTTAATCTTCAGCCAGTTAATAATGGTCCAATAACTATTGATGAATATGGTGAGGAGAGTTATCAGCGAAATCTTTCACAGCATGCAGTATTTCGTCGCGTTAAATCAGTAAAACACCTTGGAAATAAAAAACAAAAATTTAATTTTAATCAAAAAGATTTGAATCCCAACAGAAAAGATATGCCTGTAAGTATCTCTGGAGAATTTAGTGATGTGGTTGAGGTAGTTTATGAATGGGAATCTTTTCCTTTTGGTACTCCTGCAACACTAGAAAATGTTAGTGAAGGCAAGGGAGAGTTGCACACTATTTCAGTTGAATATGGATCGGGGAGAATACTGAGTGATGGCCCAGAATCACCTTTCCGATCAGATAAAAAAAAATTCTATATAATTTCAGCATCGAGAGAATAATGTATTATAATTTTAAACTGATTTTTTTGTTTTTATCTTGTCTTTAATTTAATTTCTAAGCTACCTTTAAATACTTTCTAAACATTAGTTAATTTATGAACTTTGAAAATATGCAGGATTTGTCTTTAGAAGAACAGATTAATGTACTTAAAGAAATAAAAGCGAATTTTGAGAATGAAAAGAATTCGTTAAAACATAGGATATTTACATTAGAAGACGATAAAAAACTTCAGGAAAAAATTATAATTAAATCTATTTCTTCATTAGAACAGAAAGCGAAAGTGTCTGAAACAATATCTGCAATTAAAAGCATAAAAAATGCATTGAGTGGTAAGGATACTGAATTAAAACTTGTATTAAATGCTATAGAGAACGCTGAAAAATTGTTAGAGCAGAAGCAGAAAGAATTGAGCAAAAAGAAAAGTGATGAAGATTTTAAAGAAGCAAAACGAAAATATAACAAACTTCTTGAAGAGATAATTAAATTTAGGCAGGAGAGAGAAAATAGGAAGGAGATACATCAAGAGGAGATTCCATTAAGTGCATTATTGAAAAATGTCAAAACAAACAAACTTGAAGATGAAATTCAGCAAACAGAAGTTTCTTCAATCGCAAGACAAAAATCGCAGGAGTTTATTTACAAAACTCCAGAGGATATTATTGCGGATATACAATATTCAAAACAACAGCAAAGAACTATTGATAATAAGGATTATTTGGGAGCTCTTGAGGCGACAGCTATGCCAGGATATACTAAAGTTGAGCAAAGTGAAGAACCAGAACATATAAGAGCAATAAAATATAAAATTAATGATGAGGGTTTTAGTAATCTAACAAAGAGAGAAAAAACACAATACGAAAGTTGGAGAGAGGAAGTTAATGAGAGAAAGGACAAAATAGTAGAGTATGAGAAAATGGATGATAGGAATTGACACATTAATTTTTTCATTTGGGTTTTTTAAAAAATTTGTTATCTTTCTAACTTACTTTCACTTTAGCTATTCTATTATCATTCCATCAGTAACTTTATAAAGAAATAAATAATAATCTGTATTATGAACTCCATTTCAGACGATTATGAAGGACCTATGGATAGAAAAAGAAGATTCCCTGATATAGGCACAACAACTCACGAAGCTGAGGGTAAATTCCACCAGTCTGTGCAGGGCAAAATTTGGCGTGGAGCGACTCAACTAGATTTACAATTAGACGATGAGAGTGTAGGAACTGGAAAGGGATTAGCGGGATATTCTGATGAGGCTAGAACTGAAATTAGGAGATTAGCTCAGATGAACAAAGTAAACATTTCTTCAGTACACGCACCTCTAGATAGAAGAGGTGGTTATTATGATGTTTCTGGACTAACTGACAAAGGTTTTAATGAACATCAAAGACAGCATAATATAGATATAGTAAGAAGAACTATTGATTTTGCTGGTGATGTGGGAACTCCAGAAAAACAAACTGCTGTTACATTTCACTTGGGCGAATTTAGACGACCAGAAAGCGAGATTCCACAAAAAAAGGGGGAGTACGAATTTGAACTTTATCCGGGAAGAGAATATGAAGATGTTATACAAATGGTTGAGAAGAATGGACAATTTATACAAGTTCCTAAAGGTGAAGCCATTAATTTTACAATTAGGGATCCGTCAACAAAAGAAGCTGAAGTAGGTCCAGATGGTAGAATAAAAATTCATAAATTGACATGGTTCGAATTAAATGATAAACATAAAGAATTTGGTTATGATTCTATAAAATTTAAAGATTGGCTAGAAAAAGAATTTCATATTCAAAGTTTATCGTCCCATGTTAATGCGGATGAAGCATTTATTAAAGCACTTTTCCAAAGACAATTGGATGCGGAAGTTTCTAGAGCAAGACAGTATAAATCACAAGCTGATTATTACGATGTTATAGGCGAACAAAGCGGTGGTAGGGGTAAAGAAATTTATGCCGAAAACGCACGAACGTATATGGAAAATTATGAAGAGGCATTAAAGCAAATAAAGGAAGCAGAAGAGAGAAGGGATTGTTTACTATCAATGAAAGAGGCTGGACAAAGGAGAAAGTATGATAATAATGCGAGACTTTCGATTTATACATAAGATAAATAAAAAGCAAATGAAATGTGAAAGATGAAACAAAACTCAAATCTGAAAGTAG
>CAYJUR010000110.1:0-4115 GCA_964373405.1 uncultured Methanosarcinales archaeon
AGCAGAGATTGCAATAAACAATATTTTTAATAAAAAGAAGAGTTCCAAATTTTACACTCCTTACGCAGTCTTCACATATCCTCAGATAGGAGCTGTTGGGATGAGTGAGGATGAAATAAAGGAAAGAAAAATACATTATACAAAACTTTTTGCAGAAAACAAAAAGAATGGAAAGCATAAAATTATAAAAGAAGATGAAGGTTTTGTTAAAGCGATGTTTGACAAAAATGGAAAATTATTGGGTGCAAGAATTGTGGGACATAATGCGTCTGAACTAATTCACGAATTTATTGTTTTGATTAATTCTGAAGGAAATCACTTAGAGACTTTAAAGAAATCTATACATATACATCCTACTTTAAGCGAAAGTGTGGAGAATTTGTTTTGAAATTCTTCCATTAAATTTATATACTTCAATTCAAGATTTATGCTTAGGTGATAAAATGGTAAAAGAAGCTAAAGAAACCCATCCTACAGAACCTAGTCCTGCAGTTTGTAAAACATGTAATATTCAACTTTTGAAAGTAGCAAGAGAACTTAAAATTCCTTATGATAATTTGAAAATTCTTGAACAACCTAAAAGAGTAATTAATGTGAATTTTCCAGTTAGAATGGATAATGGCAAAGTTAGAGTTTTTAACGGATACAGAGTTCAATATTCAAATGCAAGAGGTCCAACAAAGGGGGGTTTAAGATTTCATCCTCAAGTAGATTTGGATGAAGTTACATTATTAGCTTTTTTAATGAGTCTTAAATGTGCTGTTGTTGACATTCCATATGGCGGTGCTAAAGGAGGAGTTATTGTAGATCCTAAAACTATATCTAAGGCAGAATTAGAAAGAATATCTCGAGCGTTTATAACAGAAATTGCTCCATTTATTGGACCAGATCAAGATATTCCTGCTCCAGATGTTAATACAACTCCAGAAATTATGGCGTGGATGTTGGATGAATACGAAAAGATTGTTCAGAGAAAAGCTCCAGGAGTAATTACGGGAAAACCTCTTGAAGTAGGAGGGAGTAAGGGAAGAATGTATTCGACTTCATTAGGTGGCGCGTTTGTTTTAAGAGAATATATGAAAAATACTAAAATGAGCAAAGATATAAAAATTGCTATACAAGGTTTTGGTAATGTTGGATATCATATTGCGCGAATTTTACACGAATGGAAGTTTTGTGTTGTTGCTGTTTCTGATTCGAAAGGAGCGATTTATAATCCTAAAGGATTAGATATTCCTAAAGTAAATTTGTATAAAGAAAAATATGGCACTCTTAAAGGATTTTCGGGAGCAAAATATATTACAAACGAAAATTTGTTAGAACTTTCTGTCGATGTTTTAGTTCCAGCTGCTTTAGAAAATGCAATTCATAAAGGAAATGCCAGCAAAATAAAGGCAAAAGTTATTTTAGAATTAGCAAATGCTCCAGTTACAACTGAGGCTGATGAAATTCTTAACAAAAAAAATACTGTAGTTATCCCAGATATTTTAGCAAATTCTGGAGGAGTTGCAGTTTCATATCTTGAATGGGTTCAGAATTTGCAGAACTATTATTGGGAAGAATCCGATGTAAATAATAGACTTGAAAAATTAATGGTAAAAGCTTTTGACGATGTTTATACATTTGCTACAAAAGAAAAAATTTCCTTTAGAACATCTGCATATGGCCTTGCAATAAATAGGGTTTTAAAGGCAGAAGAGATTAAAGGACATATAACATTAAAAGGCAACTAATGAAATTCAAAAGATTTTGACTTTTAACGTTAGCTAAGAACATCTAATTGATTTTAACAATGTTCTTATAGTATGCGACTTTAATAATTGTAGTTCCAAAAAATCTAAAGGATTTTTTGGAGTTCTCATGAAAAGCAAAGCTCATGAAAATCATAGATTTTCAGGAGTTCTCACAAAAACAAAATTTTTGGGAGTTCCAATGATGGAGTCATTGTAACCAAAAACCTAATGGTTTATGTAACTTTAGAAAGTCGTACGCTTATTAGCTCAAGACATGTAACCTACTAAAATTAATGTCTTGAACTATAGATTAAGTTTGAAATGTGGTTATTTCATATTCTTTTTTGGATTTTCTCAAATTTACAAGCAAACCTTTTTAAAAGACTGCATTTCAAACATAATATGGTTTACCAAAATATCGCAGCACTTTTAGATGAGTGGTATGCTTCTAGAGTTAAAAGTGTTTATACTGCAGAATTTGAAAGCAATCTTGAACGAAGCATTCTAAATTATTTTGAAACTTTAGAAGCTGATTCTACCAATCGTCAGCCAATTCCAATTTCTGTAAATATACATATTGCAATGAAAAACGCACTAATTTATAGAGAAGATCAAGTCCAAATTGCAAGTCACTTTTTTACAGAAATTTTTGTGGATTTAGCAAAATTATTTGGAACTCCGAGAAACACCGCATACGTTTCTACTTTAGAAGTGCCTTTTGCTAGACCACAACTTAATTCTGGCGATCTAACAATAGATTTAACTGAATTTAGTGCTAAGCTTGAGAGTCTTTTAGATGACAAACGTGAAGAGTTTGGAGTTGTTGAATACGATTTTCCTCCAGAAATTATGAAAAATCTTGCTAAGGCGTATTCAGAAATTTATGAATTTATGAGTAATGTCAAAAATACATACGATAGGTATAGGGTGGAACAAGATTGTACTAAAGAAGATCTCTTTAGAATTATTCATAGCGTATTTATGTCTAATTTTGGCGTTGAACGTTTTACAAAACATTATAAAAGTTTAATTTTGGCCAGAAAAAATTATCTTGATAATAATATGCCGCGAGCTCCACAAGAAGAATTAGATGGGCTCGAAATTTTGTATTTATTTATTGAAGATATTAATTCTAGAGTTTTTGCTGACAGATAGTTTTTTAAGTAATTCACAGATTATAGCATATATGAACCTCTCCAACCAATTCGATAAAGTTGCATCAACATATAATTTCTTTTCTGGAATTTTAATAAAGCATAAAAAAATTTCTGACAAAATTAAAAATTTGTCTAACTACAAATCAAATTTTAGAGTTTTAGAAGTCGGTGGAGGAACTGGATTAGTTGCTAAGTATTTTACAAACTCCAAGGAAATTAATTCTGGAGAAATCGTTGTTCTAGATCCATCCCAAAAAATGCTGGACAAAATTAAAAATCCTAAAATAAAAAAAGTTCAAGGAATAGCACAAAAAATTCCTTTCAAAGACAATTATTTTGACTTGGTCTATTGTGTAGATTCTTTTCACCACTTTGTAAATGGCGTTAAAGAGAAGGATTATGAAAAAACGTTTGATATTTGCATAAAAGAATTATTAAGAGTCTTAAACCAAAAAGGAACTTTAGTTATTGTTGATTTTGATGTTGGAAAAAGAGGATTTTTAATTAAATGGATACCATTTATGGAAAACCAATTAATGAGATGGGGGTCAAAGTTCTTTAAAAGAGAAGAAATGAATAAGTTGTTTTCAAAATATAATGTTAAAATAGAAATTTATGATATGGATAAAATAACGTATGCCTCGAAGATAAAGAAAAGATAAGTTGATTATTCAAAATCCTGGTGTTCCTCTAATATGAATTTTTGAGAGCTTCACCAAGATGCAGGATAAGATATAAGATATGATTAATGAATGCATCCAAACGAAGTCCTCTAAGATTTTGTTATAGAATGAAGCTAATTTTTAGGATTTTGACAATTTTCTTTGGTTTTAGACAGTTTGATGGCAAATCTTATAAACTAAAATTAGTATTCTCCCAATTAATATGAAAAAAGAGTTCCTTGATGCTACTTTTGATGGGATTTTTAATGTAAATTCTAAAGAATTTGACCATATAGAGCTTAGAAGGGATGCTTTGTTTGAGCTAGTCAAACTTGCAAAGACAGAAATGCACCCTGATCAGTTTATTGCTCTTTTGGATGGCTATGTTGAAAACAGAAAACTAAAAATCAACGGACTCAAATTTCCAATGAAAAATGGAGGATCTTCTTTCAAAATAGATCTACCATTCCTAACAAATTCAGTTGGCTCAGTAATTTCACATCCGGAAGGAAAAATCGAGCCAAAAAAACAAGAACTTGAGTTTTTTGATAGAACAGGAGGAG
>CAYJUR010000111.1:0-4105 GCA_964373405.1 uncultured Methanosarcinales archaeon
CAATTTGTATGATGGCTTAATTAGACTTGGAGTATTTTTTGCATACGTTTACATAATTGGTTTTATGAAGGATGTTAGAAGAGTTTTCCAATACCACGGCGCAGAACATAAAGCCGTAAATTGTTTCGAATCGAAAGACAAATTGACTATTGCAAATGTTCTAAAACATAGCAGATTCCATCCTAGATGTGGAACAACATTTATTTTTATTGTATTAATAATTAGCATTTTAGTATTTTCTTTTTTTCCATTTCAATCGTGGTGGGCAAAGTTAGGGATTAGAATAATTTTTATTCCTGTAATTGCGTCCATCTCATACGAAATATTAAGATTGGGCGGCAAATATTACAAAAATTCTTTCGTCAAAGCATTAGTTTCTCCAGGACTTTGTACGCAATGGTTTACGACAAGGGAGCCAGATGCAAAACAAGTAGAAGTTGCAATTGCGAGTTTGAAGAGTGTACTTAGTATCTCCTAACCATAGTTCGTCACTTTTAAGTTTATAGAATGGTTGATTTCAGAGTAGGCTTGCCTACTCTTGCAGTGAAACCAACCAATCAAAAGATAACATCGTTCCTTAAAAAACTTAACTTAAATTTCAATGTTAGTTTGTTTTTCAAAGTAGCTCAAGCAAATACTTATATTGAAACAACAAGTAATAAAGCAGACATTCTTCATTATCATTTGAAAAATAAATCTCCTGATGAGATATGCGAAGCATATCTCCAAGATATAAAATCAATGATTAACAAACATCTTTTTCCCACAGTAAAAATTGCTGTCGATTATACCAATGAAAATTTTTATGGCAACACTTCAAGTTTGTTTCTTCACGGATGGACTGGAGAAAATGGCGTCAAGGCACATTTTCAATATTTTGTTGCTAGTGTTGTGAATCCAAGAAAAAATGAGAAAATTCCTTTCTTTATTGCACCTGTTAGAATTGGTCATAGTAAAAAAGACTTGCTTCAAGAAATGTTTCTTGAAGCAAAGAAACTATTTCGAAGAGTCGACTTAGTATTACTTGACAGAGGATTTTATTCTGGAGAAGTAATTCAGTTTTTTAATTCTAAAAATATTAAATTTTTAATGCTCGTTCCAAAGAACGAGCACTTTGTCAAAATGTTTGAACATTTTGACGATATGAGTTCTTTATATAAAGAAATAAAATGGAAGTCTAATTTTAGTTCACAAAAAACGGAATCAAAATATGTTTTAATACGACATAATTTTAATTGGATTTTTGCAACAAATTTAGAAGAAGTTAACGCAGAAGATTACATAAGAAAATATAAATGGAGATGGCAAATAGAAACAAATTTTAGAGTTCATGATGAAGCAAGAATAAAAAGTAAAAGTGTAAATTATGTTATTAGACTTTTTTATTTCATCATCAGCATGCTGATGATGTTTATTTGGCAAATGAAAGAAAAAACATGTATGACATTTAAGAGATTTTTGATTGAGAATTATGAGGCGAGTTTAATAAAAAATATTATTGTTTCGAAAAGTTAGGAAGATAACTTAGCGTTAGCTATCTTGAAAATAAGTAAAATGGGGGTGTTGGATTAAAAAAATATGTCAGAATTAACAAAAATGTGAAGTGTCGATATCTAAATTGAATTTCTTACGAAATTCTTAGGGATTTTGACAAATCCATTTCGGAGATACTGAAAAAATGGAAAACTTGATGTAGATTTATTGAAAATATATAAAAAAATGATGGTGAGAGCTGAAGATTTATTGGGGATTTTTTCAAAAGAAAAAAGTAAACGCGGTACTTTTACTTATCAAAAATTACCACAAGCAAATAGAGAGCCAGCAAAAGAATCTTTTGATAATGCGTCTTTATTTTTTTAAAACTATTAATAACATTATAAATAAATAAAACTATTGGCGAAGGAGCACATAAAATAAGTATTAAATATTTTCACCAAAATAACATATTTACTAAAGATGAATATATTTTCTTGGATAATTTAAGAGATATAAGAAACAGGATTGCTTATGATGGTTTATTTATAGAAGAAGCCTATATTCATAGAAATAAAGAAAAAATAGAAGATATAATAATGAAACTAAAAGAGGAATTTAGAAAGAAAATTATGATTTGATTAATCTATATTCTCCAGAACATATGACGGGCAAACCTTTAAATAGAAGCTTTTACAGTACAGTATGTACACTTTTTGGGAGGACTTAGTATGAAGCTGAAACAAACTATAATTGGTGTAGTGTTAGGATTGTTGTTAGTTGTATTAGTAGTTGGATTGGGTTTTGTTGATCCAAATACTCCGATGGGAGATGTTAATGCTGATGAAAGAATTAATGTTGTTGATTCTCAGTTAATTGCGAGAGTTGCTTCTGGTTTAGAATCAGATAATTGTGCTTCAGATTATGATAGAAATGGAAGGACTGATATTTTGGATGCTTTAAAAGTTGCTCAAGTTGCAGCAGGTATAAGAATTCATAACGGAGGAACTTGTAGTAATCCAAGTCAAGTATTTACATGTGGAGATACTGACGGAGATGGAGATGTTGATTCTACGGATTTGAACATTATTACGCAATATTTGAGTTCACCCTCATTATTTACTTGTGATGGCACAGCAATATGTCCTACAACAGGAGAAGTTTGTCCTGCAGGAGAACAATGTCCTAGCACACTTCCATTTGGATTTACAAGAACTTGTGCCGATACAGGATTTAATGATGGAACTACTATGTTGACTCCTAATGGGATATTGGATGATGGCGACAGGTTGATGATAGGACTTTATGTTGGAGGTTACATGAGCGCTTTATCTATGTGTAACGTACCTTGCAGAGACCCATCAAGAATCCCACCACCAGTACCAATCGCAGGACCAACTAAACCAAAAGCTCCTGTGAGAAGATAGATTCTAATTTTTTTAGCTTTCTTATTTCAATATCTTTAATAACCTCCTGTGTACAATCTAATTTATGAAGTTCATAAAAGAGTGTAAGGCTAAAATATATATGGAAACTCCTAAAATAGTTTCCAAAGAATTAGAAGTATTTTATAACCCAGTTATGGAATTTAATAGAAGTGTTTCTGTAGCCGTAGTTAATTCAATAAATAATAAGAAAATGCAAATAGCAGATACTTTATGTGCTTCCGGAGTGAGAGGAATAAGATTCATTAAAGAACTCCCTGAATCTAAGATTGAAAAGATATACTTTAATGACAACAATAAAAAAGCAATAATAAATTTGAAAGACAATTTGAAGTTAAACAAAATCAATTTTAGTAAAACAAATAAAAAATCAAAGGTTTCAATATCTAATAATGATGCAGTTAAATTTATGATTAACGAATGCGGATTTGATTATATTGATATAGATCCTTTTGGTTCTCCAGTCAAATTTTTGGATGCCTCAGTTTCAAGATTAGCTAGAGAAGGAATACTAGCAGTTACTGCAACAGATACTGGAGCATTGTCTGGTTCGTTTCCCGAAGCTTGTCAAAGAAAGTACTGGGCTATTCCTTTGTGTAATGAGCTAATGCATGAGATAGGTTTGCGCATATTGATTAGGCGAGTTCAGTTAGCTGGTTCAGTTTATGACAAAGCGCTAATTCCAATTTTGAGTTATTCCAAAGAGCATTATATGAGAGCTTTCTTTTATTGCAAAAAGGGGAAAGAAAAGGTTGATGAGGTTTTGAAAAGTCATAAATTATTTGATTTTGATAAAAAACAGTTTGGTCCAATATGGATGAAAAATTTGTGTGATACTAAAATTATGAAAAAAGTTATTTCAGAATATAAAAATATTTATGGAACAGATATTGTGGGGAATAATTTAAGAAAAGACGATTTAAAGTTTTTGAAAAAACTATATGATGAATCCAAAATTGATCAAATAGGTTTTTATGATATGCATGCGCTTGGGAAAAGATATAAGCTGAGTATTCCCAAAATGGAAGATGTATTTAAAAAACTGAAACAGAAAAATATAAAAGCTTCAGCTACACACTTCAGTGTAAATGGGATAAAATCAGAATGCAGTGAATCTGATATTATTAAGATTATTAAAACTTGTGCGAGGTGAAAAAAATGGATACAAAAATGGTTTTGACAATAAA
>CAYJUR010000112.1:0-4044 GCA_964373405.1 uncultured Methanosarcinales archaeon
GGTTGGGTCACAACAACTGTGGTTTTTCTATCTTGGTTTGAAGATCATTCAGATAATGAAAAGCGTGGCAAAGAAACGGGAATATTTATGTCTTTAGGAACAGTTGGAAGAATGCTTGGACCATTTATTGCAGGAATTATGGCAGACGAATTTTTTGTTATTGCTCCAATTTATACAGCAATAATTTTGATGGGTGTTCTTGCTTTAATGATTTTAAAAACAAATCCCCAAGCGCATTCAAATATTCAAAAAACAGATTTTAATTTAATTGAAGATATGAAATTTTTCTGGTCAAAAAGAAGTTTGAGAGGCAGTGCATTTCTTGGGTTTGCTGTAAACGCAACAATTCCTTTAATTGAGATTTTTTTGCCATTATATATTATATCTAAATTTGGATTAAGTTATGGGTATATTGGAATTGCGATATTCTTTTATTTTGTTCCTGGCGCATTCCAATTTTTTTATGGAAGAATTGCGGACATAATTACCTCAAAAACAATGTTGATTTTTTCGGTTTTGTTTAAAGCAGTTGCTTTAATATTATTGTATTTTTCGAAAGACTTTGTTGTATTTGTTTTATGTTTAGCTTTAGCTGGTTTAGGTGGAGCAATGTTTAGTACGAGTGGTTGGACATATTTGAGCAAGATTGGAGAGTATAATAAAAGAGAGGGAGAAACAATTGGTGCATATTTGTCGTTTGCAAAATTAGGAGACTTTATTAGTACTTTAGCATCTGGTTTTATTGTGACTTTGTATGGAATTCCAAGTTTGTTCCTAATTTATTCAGTAGTTTTGATTCTAGGAGTTATTGTGTTTGTGTTGCATCATCCTAAATCGCTTTAACTACAGTAATCTTTATAAAAGAGATATAATACTAATCACATATGGCAGAAGATAGAATATCGCTACCCTCAGGAACAGGGGGAATTACAAGATACTTTGATGAGAAAACATCTAGATTTGAAATCCCTCCGCAAGTAGCAGTTGCTATTGTTATATTTGTTATAATCTTATTAATTCTTTTACACATTTTTGCAGGAAATATTGTATAGGGAAAGAAAATGATGCCAGGCATGAATTCAAGACAAGCCCAACAAATGATGAAAAAGATGGGCATTCAACAAATAGAGATTGATGCAGTCGAAGTTATAATAAAAACGGTAGACAAAGAATTGGTTTTTACAAATCCTCAAGTTTCTAAAATGAATATGATGGGGCAAGAAATGTATCAAGTTGTAGGACATCCTCAATTAAGAGAAATGGACGAAACTCCTGACATAGATGATGATGATGTTCAAACTGTAATGGATCAAACTGGAGTTTCTGAAGAAGAAGCGAGAGAAGCAATCGAAAACTCAAAAGGTGATTTAGCTGATGCGATTATGAAGTTGAAGTAAAATATTTTTCTAAAAACTTATAAATAAGTTCAATATGATTAGTGTTATGATACGTCCAAAATGTAATTCAATAATGAATGTTGTTAATGTTGAGGTATTCGAAGCCAAAAGTAAAGCAAAAAGTTTTCAATGCACAGAATGTGATTATTTTGAATTTGAACCAATCTCTTCAAAGAAAGTTGTAGATGAACTTCATATGAATTCTTTAAAATCTCAATAACCCCCCAAAGTTCTCTGTTTCATTTCTTTTGAAAAGATTATAGGATTCAAACTCATTCCATCTTTTGTGGCAATTACATTAATTGAACTTTGTCTTTCAATTTCTCTCGCAATATTTATTGGATTTGCAGATAACATTTTAGAACCGAAATGAGTAATAATTCCTAAACTAGGTTTTGCTTCTTTAAAAATTTCTAATGCATCATTCACACAAAGATGCCCTTCAGTCTTCTCAAGATGAGTAACATTTAAAACAACAATATCGCATTCAACAAAATTATTAGAAATACCTTCATAATATGATGTATCTCCAGAAAAAGCAATTTTGTACGTTGGACATATAAATTTGTATCCCAACGAATCTTCTGTATGTTCTGCCTTAAAAGATTGTATTTCAATTTTATTTATTCCAACCTTTTTTCCGGCATCAACAACAATAACTCTCTCGAGACAATCTCTAAAATGTTCTTTAACATTGTCATACACACTTTTAGGACATATTAAAACACATTGTCTATCTAATCCGTTATGAGTTGTTGCAGAAATCACAGCTTGCAAATCGTTCATATGATTTATATGATTATGTGTAACTAAAATTGCAGTATTTTCCCTCATATGAATTCCATTTTCTTTTGCTCTGATTAAACATCCTGGACCGGGATCTATTAAGAATTGCATACCTTCTGTTTGAAATATAACGCCTCCAGAACAAAGAATTTGTTTTCCTGTTACAATATGATCTCCTGCAGTTCCAAGGAATAATAGTTTCTCCATAATGGACAAGATTGTTTTTGAATATTTATACTTAATGGTGTATTTAGAAAGTGAATGATTCTAAACCTTTATATACCATGCATAAATAATCTAACTTGGCAGGCTAGACTGGGTAATTAGTCATTATCTGTAACTGTTGACTATATGACAGGGTTGAAGTTCGCTTTGAGGTATATGATTATTTCGTCAGTCTTGGTTCGGACGAAGACGTTCTGTCCCAATAGATTGATATAGTAAAGAACCAGGTCAGGGTAGGAATGCAGCAGCCTTAATTTATTATGTTGGTGTTATTGGGGTCGCGGAGCCGAGAAAGAATCAAGGTAGCTGATGGGGTAATTATGTATCAATGAGCGTTCGTGCCTGCCACTTTTCTCAAACTAAATTGAATGAAAATTCAAAATATGCTTTTTTCTCAGAGCTATTTCATTAGGACTAACAAAAATACGATTTTTGGTACTTCCAAAAGCAAGCATTTGTAAGTAACGCCAAAATTAAGTTATAACTACATTTAGACGTAGTCCTGAAAAAATTCTTCGGAAAAATAATCTAATTTATCTAATTTTTTAATATCTAGAATATCTAAACTACTTAATTCAAGAATAGATATATAAACTCCAATCTCATAAAACTCGTTATGAACAAATATTTGAGAATGTTAGAGTCCATAACTCACGAATTAATACCTTATTTACTTATAGGTTTAGCATTCATAATTATTGTTGATAATCCTTTTTGGATATTGTACGATTTACGCCAGTTTGAGAAAACATTGATTGTTTTTGATTTTATTGTAATTTTTTTCTTTGTTACTGATTTAGTTTTCAAGTGGTTCAAAATTAGAAATGCAACAAAATTCGTAAAATTGTATTGGATAGATTTAATTGCAGTCTTTCCATTTTATCTATTATTTAGATTAGTAAGTGAAATATCTTCTTTGTTCAGATTGGGAAGCGAAGTTTCTGAAACGGCACAAAAAATCGCACACGAATCTATTTTAATAAGGGAAACAGAATTGCTTAAAGAAGCAAAGAATATTGAAGAAGTTAGATTGTTGAGAGAATCGAGACCGTTTGTTAGAATGTTTATGTTTTTTCAAAGAAGTCTAAGAATTTTTAAGGGGAGATTTATGCTGACGCATAGTGTTGTCAAAAATTAAATCTCAAACACCCAACCTTTCTTACCTACATTAATTATTTTAGTGTTTCCTATTTTATCTTCTATTCCTTCTGCTTCGTGTACATGCCCACATATAACTATGTCCGGCTTAAATTTGTCAATCACTTTTTTTACTCCTGTTGATGGAGGTACAAATTTAGAAAACTTTTCCATAATTGAGCTTGACGGATGCATATGTGTTAGCATTATTTTTTTCTTTACAGTTCCCATTTCTTTATGTCCTTTTTCTAGCATTTCAAACAATTCTTCTTCAGTAATCGTATTAACAGGTCCAACATTTGTTGCGGCACCGCATCCGAAAATTCCAATATCCCCAATTTTCATACCATAGCCATGCAAATTTTTTGTGTCATAAATTTTACATAACATTTCGTGGTCATGTAAATGATCATGATTGCCAGGTATCATAACAACTTTAATTCCTCTTTTAACAAAAGGTCCTATTAATCCAATTGGTTCAGAAACTGCGTGAGAATGG
>CAYJUR010000113.1:0-2166 GCA_964373405.1 uncultured Methanosarcinales archaeon
CCACGAAACTTGCTGAAAGAACTGGTTTAGGCAGAGTTCATATGTATCAAATAATGAATAAGTTAATAGGGAAAGGGTTGGCGTCTTACATTATCAAAAATAATGTTAAATATTTTTTACATGCCGATCCCGAAACATTACTTAAAGATTTGCAGCAAAAAGAACAAGATTTTCAAAAGATCCTCCCACAACTCAAAGAAAGACAAAAAAGAAAAATATTAGAAACAAAAGCCGAAATTTACCGAGGCAGAGAAGGAATTAATACAATTCTCAAAATTATTTTAAGAGATGCAAATCCTTACTTTATTATGGGTGGCGCAGAAGAAGCTTGCTCAATTTTTGAACTAGAAAATACTATTTTCGTCAAACGTGCTGAAAAAATAAAGCTACAAGGAAAAATACTTGCAAGAAAGAAAGATAAATTCTTCATAGGAACAAACGAAGAGTACAAATACGTTCCAGAGCAAATGATTTCATCAACAACGATGATGTTGTGGAATAACAAAACTGCAATTTTTATCTGGTCAGAACCATATTACTCAATACTTGTTGAAAATGAAGAAATAACTAAAAGCAACTTAGCAACATTCAATTATTTATGGAGTATTGCAGAAAAACCAACAAAAGAAGATATACAAAAAAGAACACTCAAATAATTGAGCATTACACAAATTAAACTATCAATTAAAGATCCATCAATCAATAATTCTCAATTTTTACGAAATTAATAACAAAGACAAACAAAGGGTACTATTTCGTAAATCATCTATTGCCCGTGAATTACTATTAGTGATTGCGTTTTCTCTATCCCTTCTATTAATTGTAGTTTTCCCAATAACACTTTGTCAAATTCTTCTACATCTTTGACTCTCACAATTACCACTAAGTCTGCTCCTCCTGCAACAATATCGACTCTTTCAACAAAATCTAGTTTTTCTATTTCTTTGGCTAAATCATACTGAGTTTTGTTTTTTTGTTTGAGTAACTGAAGATTCGCTGAAATTAATACATATGCTACAAAATTTCTGTCGATCTTAGAATTATCAAGTTCTATAGTAAATTTCTTAATTACGCCTTCTTGTTTTAGTTTTCTAATCCTGTTGTGTATAGTTGTTGAAGGTAAAAGTGTTTTCTTAGCAATCTGCCTAGTAGTTAAATCTGAATGTTTTCTCAATAATTCTATTATTTTCCAGTCTTTATCATCTAATTTATTCATCATTATGGAACATATGTACTATTTAATATATAAATATTATTATTTTTTGCCACTTCTTCCATTATTATAGAGATAAATATTTAAATTCTGCCTATTATATGAATATAAATTGATATTATTGGAGGAAAAAATGAAAAAATTTGAAGAAATAAAACAAAGCATAGTTCAAATGAAACCTTTACAGCTAGAACTTTTAATTGATGAATTAGCACATGATACGCCATTTTCACCAGCACTTCTTTTATCTGACAGAGATAGGATAAAATTAGCCATTGTTGCTTTAGATAAATGGTGGGATCTTGAAGTGCGCCCAGTATTAGATCATGAACCTAGTTATGCTGTCAAGTTTATGTCAGATCGAACAAGCACTACACATAATATAACACTCGGAAGACCAGATAGAGGGGAAGTGGCATTAAAATATAAAATATATCCGGAATTATGTGGAATATTTCAAGCATACATTAGACGATCACTACAAACAGCGTAACAATTCACCTTATATTAGTCTGTGGTTTGTAGTGTATGGTTTGTGGTAAAATGGCAGATTTAAACTAATTAATTTTAATTTCAGACTGGTATTTTTTGAAAAAGATAATTTGTTAAAAAACCCTACCTGCCTAATTTTTTATTTCTTTATTATTTTGCTAATTCTCAAAGAGTTTTGAAATAAAAAACATTTGAGGGAATATAACTAGAGAACCAAACACTATATTGGTTGTTAAGAAATTATCCTGTTGTGTAATCAGCAGTACATCTAGAATTTTTGCATCTTGGATTGACTGCGTATCTTCCTACTGCGCATGCAATTCCATTTATTCTTTCAATTTCATCTTTTGCCCAGTCTTTTAAATATTCAGGCACATTACTCCAATTCCAATTTTTGTTGTATACTGTAGTTCCGCAAATGCCTCTATCTATAACACAGTCACTATCTTCTACACATCCAT
>CAYJUR010000113.1:2176-4026 GCA_964373405.1 uncultured Methanosarcinales archaeon
TTTTTAATTTTGCATATGTTATCATATCAGAATCTATAACTGTTGTTTTGTACCCAAAAGCGTCCATAGATTCAGGAATTTTCTTTATTGTTCCTATTACTAATCTATCATTATTCTTTTTATGTCTGATAATAATTCCATAAGGGTCAACACATTTTTCAGTCAATAGTGGACATTTGAAAAATTGTTCTATTCTTATCTCATAATCTTCATCTTCAACCTTTGCGGATTGGTTTAAAGATAATGTAAACTCCTCCCCCAAAGAAACTTTTAATGTTTCATAATTTTGTTGGGTTTGAGAGTTCTGTGTTTGCTTAACATTCTTTTCACACCCCGCAATTAGAATTACTCCAACAACTACCAAAAATAATAATAAATTAGTTTTTTTGTTCATCCTTCTTTTTAACCTCTATATTTGTCATTCAATATACGTTTATATATAAAATTAATTGTGAATTATATTATGTGCTTTGGGCTTATTGTAAGACGCAAAGAATTCACACAAGAATTTCGAGCAAAAAATAAGGAATCAAAAACCGATGGCACCAGTAAAAACAAGGAATTTGCAAGTTCAAACAGTCCATCAAAAAACCATTCAATAGGTGAATTCTTTTGAATTAAGACGAAAGGTTTATATATGTTATAATTATTTTAACAATTGTTATTCAAATGATAACGTTATTGAGATCGGGATATGGAAAGATTATGCAGTTATTTTACAAAGATAAGATTGTAAAACTGCATTTGAGAGAAATAGCAAGGCAAACTAAACTATATGGGCCTAGTGTTACAAGATTTCTGAACTGTCTTGAAAAAGATCAAGTATTGAACTCAGAAAAGGACGGTAATCTGAAAAAATATTCTATAAGAAAAACTTCAAGAACTTACTTTCTGTTTGAGGCTTTTGATCTTGAAAGGTTCGAAAAGCTTCCAAATATAAGAAAAAATGCGATAAAAAGTTATTTTAAAAACCTGCCTGAAAAACCAGTATTTGCCATACTTTTTGGTTCAACAGCAAAAGGAACATATACTGATGATTCTGATATAGATATTTTATTAGTTACAAATACTAAATTGCATACAGAAAAAGCTGAGAAAGAAGCAAATGCAATAACTGCAATGAAAATAAGTACATTTCAAATAAAATACGAAAACTTTTTAATTGATCTCAAGATGAAAGAAGATAAAGTTGTACAATCAGCAATAAATTCAGGGTATCCACTAATAAACCATATCCAATATTACGAGGTGCTTTACGATGAAAGAATATGATATTCAGAAGTTAATCAACAATTCTGCACTAGTTGATGAAAAAATAAAAGAGCTGGTTGATAAAAAGCTACTCTTTAGACAAGACATCGATAAAGAAGAAGTCAAAGGTCACATTCTTAAAGCTGAGCATAACTTAAGATTTGTTGCGGACATTTCTCAAAAGAAGTATTTTGATTGGGCTTTAACAGGTTGTTATTATTCCTGCTATCATGCGGCACTTGCTTTGATCCAAACTAAAGGTTACACTTCAAAGAATCACCTAGCAACACTTTGTATAATTGTCAAAGAATTCTATAAAAAAGAACTTACCAAAGAAGACATAGAACTTTTGTCTAATTTCTTGGATTATGAAGATGTCCTATTCTATGTAGAAACAAAAAATAAAAGAGAAGACGGAAACATCGCTCAAAATACAAGAAAAGAATTAGAACAAAAAATAGGCAAATCAGTAGTATCCCAAGAAAATTATTTGCATTTAGCTCAGGAAAAGAAAAAAACTAAAGAAATAAACAAAAAGTAAAACCCACAAGTTAATTGAAATTAGGAGTTTACCACGGAATAGTTTCGATTACGCCAAC